>JACZXW010000042.1 GCA_022571415.1 Pseudomonadota bacterium | reverse complement strand
CTCACAGATCGTATATCCAGAATTCAGACAACAACCTTGGAAAACTAGAAGTTAGCCTCGGCTTAGAAGGCAGGGGATGAATCCAATGAAAATGCAGGCTAGAGGTGCATTTTTGGTCATAAAGATAACTGAAATAACAATAACTTAACTACTGTATATGACCAAGGCACGAAGTATAGTCAGAAATCAGATCAATATGAAGTCTCAGCATCACGGTGCTCTCACTAATGATAATGTCAGCGTTCTATAGAGTTAACTTCAACGCCGTTCGCCTTGATAGTGGATCCTCTTAAAACGGCGCTCTGGAGAGAACTCCGGAAGTATTGACTCGTTGAGATCGACCTGCCCCGCTGTCTCTGTCCGGCCTATTCTGTTGAAAAACTCTGGCAAAAATTGAAGTACATGAACGAAGTTGAGGACATCATTGGCTCATCGGCCGCCGTCGAATGCATCAATCTCCAGAAAAGCCTACCAATGTATTGATCGGCAGAGGGACCCCGAATATCCAGAAGAATATTATCGCGGAGAGTATTTTGGGATTGCCTAAAGACTGACCTTAGGAAGGCCACAATGGCCGGACCGACGTGCAACAATGGTTGTTGCAGGCATGGAAAATCTCCCTGGCCTCTTTTCATATTAGTCCGATGCGCCCATACTGCTTGCCCCCATTTTCAATGATGAACAAAAATGAAAGCATCGGATCTATTCGTAAAATGTCTGGAAACTGAAGGTATTGAGTACATTTTCGGCGTACCTGGCGAAGAAAATGCCGACTTTATGATATCGCTGGAGGACTCCGGGAAAATAAAGTTCATTCTCTGCCGACACGAACAAGGCGCAGCCTTTATGGCAGAAATTTACGGCCGGCTGACCGGTGAGCCAGCGGCTTGTCTGGGGACCCTGGGTCCCGGCGCGACCAACCTGATTACTGGGGTGGCGGACGCCAACATGGACAGGGCGCCGATGCTGGTGCTGACCGGGCAAGGTTCATCTGATCGATTGCACAAAGAATCCCACCAGGTAATGGATGTAGTTGGGATGTTCGCGCCGGTGACAAAATGGTCACAAACCGTACTGCATAAAGATACAATCCCGGAAATTATCCGCAAGGCGATTCGCCTGATACGAACCGAGAAGCCTGGCGCAGTGTTAATCGAGTTGCCGGAGGATATCGCCAAGCTTTCAACGGATAAAAAACCCATTGTCCCGGTAAGGTTCCGACGCCCGGTGGCAGATGAAAAGGCCCTGAACCGCGCCTGGGATGCGATCAAGAATGCCAGTAATCCGATTATCCTGGCAGGCAACGGCTGTATCCGAAAGCGCGCTTCGAAACAACTTCGCATATTCTGCGAGAAGACCGGTATCGGCGTCATCAGCACATTTATGGCAAAGGGATGCGTCGACATGGACGCACCCTATTGTCTCTACACCGTTGGCCTCCAAGCCAAGGACGTGGTGTTTCATGCAATAGATTCGGCCGACCTGATTATCACCCTCGGGTTCGACATGGTGGAGTACCATCCGCATCTTTGGAATGAAGGCGGCAAGAAGCCCATTGTCCACGCCGACTTCCTGCCGGCTGAAATTGATGAGGAGTATCACCCGAAATACGAGGTGGTCGGCGACCTGGCACATACCTTGTGGATGCTCAACGAACGGGTTGACGCAGACGGTGTGCCCGACTGGGATTTTTCATCCCAGGCTCATGCCAGGGAAGTGATGGGGCGTGAGCTGTCGGAATACAAGGATGACGTGGTTGAAGGTCCCATTCGGCCCCAAAAAGTGCTCTGGGATTGCCGCGAAGCAATGGGACCCCACGACATTCTGCTGTCGGACGTCGGCGCCCACAAGATGTGGATTGCCCGCCATTTCCAATGCCATGAACCCAATACCTGCCTTATCCCCAATGGATTTTGCTCGATGGGATTCGCCCTACCCGGCGCTATCGCCGCCGGGCTGGTTAACCCTGACAAGAATATTCTGGCGATCTGTGGTGATGCAGGGTTCTTGATGAATGTGCAGGAAATGGAAACCGCGAGACGGCTCAACGTCAACATCACCGTGATGATCTGGGAAGACAACATGTATGGCCTGATCGCCTGGAAACAGGAAAACCAATTCGGCAAGCACACTGAACTTAGCTTTAACAATCCCAATTGGGCAATGCTGGCAGAGTCCTTCGACTGGAATGGTCACATGATTGAACGCTCCAACGACCTTATTCCCGCAATCAAGCAATCGTTTGCCGAGGAAGGGCCAAGCCTAATCGTTTTACCAATCGATTATCGAGAAAACATGCTACTTACCAAACGACTGGGTGACATCGCCACATCTCTATAACCACCAGTATCTGTCTAATAATCTGAGGGTAAGAACATGTTGAAAGAAAAGTATCCCTACTACCTCGCTAACAAGCCGGTATTTGCTAACGAGGACCTCGAGGTGACGGACAAGTACTCTGGAGAAGTTGCAACTAAAGTCGCCATGGCGGACTCGGCGGCCATCGATGCCGCCATAGGTGCCGCCTGTGACGCTGAAAAAGCCTGTGCCAAAATGGCGGCTTATGAGCGAAAAGCAATCCTTGAACATTGTGTGATCCGGTTCCGCGAACGCTTCGATGAGCTGGCCGAAACCTTGTGCATCGAAGCCGGGAAGCCGATCAAAGATGCACAAGGTGAAGTATCGCGCTTGATTGACACATTTCAGATCGCGGCGGAAGAGTCAGTCCGCATAACCGGAGAAGTAATGCCCCTCGACATTAGCGCGAGGGCCAAGGGCTATTCCGGGATGTGGAAGCGCGTTCCTATTGGGGCTTGCTCATTCATTAGCCCGTTCAACTTTCCACTCAACCTTGCCGCGCATAAAGTGGCTCCCGCACTGGCAGTCGGCTGTCCCTTTGTTCTTAAGCCGGCAAGCCTGACGCCCATTGGCGCACTGATTATTGGTGAAGTACTGGCAGAAACGGATCTACCCATTGGCGCTTTTTCCATCCTGCCCTGCAAGCGCGAAGGTGCAACATTGTTTACCGAAGACGAGCGGCTGAAGCTGCTGAGCTTCACCGGTTCGCCAGCAGTGGGCTGGCAACTCAAAGCCAAGGCAGGCAAGAAGCCGGTTGTGCTGGAGCTAGGTGGCAACGCAGCCGTGATCGTCGATGAAGATGCGGATATCGATGACGCCGTGGACAGAATCATCTTTGGCGCGTTCTACCAGTCGGGACAAAGCTGCATCGGTGTGCAGCGGATAATCATCCATGAACGCGTTTACGATAAGCTCAGGGATAAGCTGGTGGTAAAGACTAGAGCTCTCAAGATGGGAGACCCGAAAGACCCGGAGACGTTTATTGGACCAATGATTTCCGAAAAGGAAGCGACCCGATTGGAAGGTTGGATCAAAGAGGCTGTCGCCCAGGGTGCAACATTGCTGTGCGGCGGCAATCGGGACGGCAACATGCTAGAAGCCACCTTGCTTGAAAATGTTGACCTATCGTGCAAAGTGAATACTGAAGAAGCCTTTGGTCCCCTCGCCAGTTTAAGCCGCTTCAGTGATTTTGACGACGCACTGGACACGGTCAACGCGAGCCAGTTTGGATTACAGGCAGGCATATTTACTCGCGACCTCTACAAGATGAACAAAGCCTGGAATACCCTCGAAGTCGGCGGCGTAGTGATTGGCGACGTGCCTTCCTGGCGGGTGGACCATATGCCTTACGGAGGTGTAAAAGAAAGCGGGCTCGGTCGGGAAGGCATTAGATTCGCCATCGAAGACATGACAGAACTCCGGTTGCTGGTCATCCGAACGCCGGAGAAGTAATCGGCTCACTCATTTTCCTGGTCGCAGGGTATAAGAAGGACAAAGACCCTTTTTCAACCAAATCCGTTGTGGCGGAGTTCGGGATTTTGCCGGCGGTCACAAACACCCTTGAACTGCTGAACCAAACCGCTGTTTGTTTATACAGAAAGAGCTTTTAAGTCATTGATTTAATTGGTACGCCCGACAGGAATCGAACCTGTAACCCTCGGCTTAGAAGGCCGATGCTCTATCCGATTGAGCTACGGGCGCAAATCAATCCAGGGAACCAGTGTTATTATACGACCATGTGATGCGTATGTTCGACTCCCGGGTCCTTCGCTGCGCTCAGGATTACATATAGGGTCTCCCGCTCAGGCCGGAGAACCAATTGGTCGGGGTAGAGAGATTCGAACTCCCGACATCCTGCTCCCAAAGCAGGCGCGCTACCAGACTGCGCTATACCCCGATGTAATTGACAGTTGCAGAGACCGATAAAAGCACCAGATAATACCGGTTGCAACCTCTCCCGACTTGCCGGATAGATTCGCAGCTGATCGGGAGTGCGGCATTCTACTGAAGACCAGACGATGCCGTCAAATTACTGCTAGGTATATTAGTGAAGGACAAATGAGCTATCTGTTTATATCTGACCTGCACCTGGATGAAAACCGGGGCGACATTACGGCCAGCCTCAAGTCGTTCCTGCGGGAACATGCTCCATCCGCTGATAAACTCTTCATCCTGGGAGATTTGTTTGAGGTCTGGCTGGGGGACGACCATGAAACGCCGTTCAATTCGGACGTTATCCAGGCATTGTCGGAGGTACAAATCCCGAAATTTATCATGCATGGCAACAGGGATTTTCTCCTGGGGCAGGCGTTTTGCAATATGACTGGTTGCAAACTGCTGCCTGACCCGTCAATTATCGAATTCGCCGGTGAGCCCATCCTTTTGATGCATGGAGACAGTCTGTGCACTCGGGATGAGGACTACATGAAAGTCCGCCAGCATCTCAGGCAGGCGGAGGTACAAAAAGAATTGCTTGATAAGACTCTCGAAGAAAGAGCCGCTATTGCGCGAGATGCTCGCAGGCAGAGCAAAAGTCATACACGGGAAACGGCAGCAGACATCATGGACGTGACGCCCGAAGAGGTGACGAGAGTGATGACCGAAAGTAACGTTCGTCTGTTGATACATGGGCACACCCACAGACCTGCAGTTCATCACCTGGAACTGGAGGGCAATCCGGCGCAGAGAATTGTTCTGGGAGACTGGGACAAGCTGGGCTGGTATCTGAAGCTAGAGGGCGAGAAGCGGGATCTTGTTTCGTTCGAGATTGCGGCGCTCCCTCAGGACAAGGGGACACCACTGTGAAATCTGAATTGCTCATCCTGGCTTTCAACGAGTCGCTGGTCAAGTTCGAGAAAGAACTGAACACGATCATCAATCTGTTCGTCAGCATACTGCCGTGCCATCTTCAGGTAGACATTGAAATGCCGTGCTTCAGAGTTCAGGAGTGAGGTATAAAAAGTAGCCAGTTCACTATCCAGCACGTCCACCATTCTGGAAAATCTCTCGCAGCTCCTGGCTTCTACGATGGCACTGACAATCAACAGATCGACCAGTCTGGCTGGCTCGAAGGTCCTGACGCCCTCCCTCAGACTCCCGGCATATCGCGATGAAGACACATGAACATACTCGATTTCTCTCGCTTTGAGGATGCCCAATACCTGCTCAAAATGGCGAAGCTCCTCCCGCGCGAGCTTCGATAGCTGCAGCATCAGCTTCGGTTTATCCACATACCGATAGATCAGGTTCAATGCCGTAGATGCCGCCTTTTTTTCACAGTTAGCATGATCAATGAGTAGTGTCGGCAGGTTATTGCCCACCTGGGCAAGCCACGAATCTGGCGTCTTACATCGTAAAAAACTGTTGACATTCATAGCCTTACGGATCCTATGGACTTATTGTCCTCTTAACTTATGACCAGCTTTCAGGTAACATATATACCCCTTTTCGGGTACATGATTTAACTGTGCACCCTGCCCAATCGCTTGAATTTAAGAGGAACTGTTAGTGCTTAAAGCTTACCGACAACACGTGATCGAAAGAGCGAATGAAGATATCGATCCCCTGCCGTTATCGGCGGAACAGGTTAACGATTTGATTGAACTTTTGAAAGTGCCTCCGGCAGGAGAAGAAGAATTTATAGCTGACCTTATTACCAACCGGGTTCCTGCTGGTGTTGATGATGCTGCTTACATTAAAGCGGCATTTCTGACTGCGGTTGCAAAAGGTGAAACTACTTCACCCGTGCTAGACAGAAAACATGCAACTACCCTGCTCGGTACCATGTTGGGCGGTTACAACATTGAACCACTCATCGATCTTCTCGATGATGATGAAGTAGCAGAAACCGCTGCCAAGGGACTGTCTGGCACGCTGCTCATGTTCGATGCATTTTTTGATGTGCTCGAGAAATCCAAGACAAACAACCATGCCAGGTCGGTGCTGGAATCCTGGGCCAACGCAGAGTGGTTTACCAATAAGGAAAAGGTAGCAACAAAAATCACGATGACCGTATTTATGGTGGAAGGTGAAACCAATACCGACGACCTTTCCCCTGCGGGGGCGGCATGGAGTCGACCTGATATTCCCCTGCATGCAAAGGAAATGCTGATCAATACGATGGATCATCCGTTGCATACCATCGACCAACTGAAGAACAAGGGTCACCCGCTGGCCTATGTAGGCGATGTAGTGGGTACCGGTTCATCGCGAAAATCCGCAACCAATTCCGTTCTGTGGCATATGGGCAACGACATCCCCTACATTCCCAACAAGCGTGCTGGTGGTGTTGTGCTCGGCGGTAAGATCGCACCCATCTTCTTTAACACCATGGAAGATGCAGGCGCCCTGCCTATCGAATGTGACGTTTCCAAAATGAGTATGGGCGATATCATTAGCATCTATCCCTACGAGGGAAAGATTACCCTCGAAGAAACAGGGGAAGTCCTGACTGAATTTGAACTTGCCACTGAGGTGTTGCTGGATGAAGTCCAGGCCGGCGGACGCATCCCGCTGATTATTGGTCGAGGCCTTACCGAGCGGGCGCGCGAAGCCCTTGAACTCGGACCTGGCGACGTATTTCGCCTACCGGTTCCCGCTGACGAATCCAGCAAGGGTTTTACCCTCGCTCAGAAGATCGTTGGCAAGGCCTGTGGCACTGCCGGTATACGTCCCGGCACTTACTGTGAACCGCGTATGACAACAATCGGATCCCAGGACACCACCGGACCCATGACCCGGGATGAATTAAAGGAACTGGCTTGCCTCGGATTTTCTGCGGATCTCGTCATGCAGTCTTTTTGCCATACCGCTGCCTACCCCAAGCCTGTGGATATCGAGACGCAACACACCCTGCCGGATTTTATCCAGACCCGGGGAGGTGTGGCGCTACGGCCCGGTGACGGCATTATCCATTCCTGGCTCAACAGGATGTTGTTGCCTGATACTGTGGGGACCGGTGGCGATTCCCACACGCGTTTCCCCATGGGCATCAGCTTCCCTGCCGGTTCAGGATTGGTGGCTTTTGCCGCCGCCATCGGTGTCATGCCTCTGGACATGCCAGAATCGGTACTGGTTCGTTTTAAAGGGGACATGCAACCTGGCATTACACTTCGCGACCTTGTGAATGCGATTCCCTACGCCGCTATCCAAAGCGGTTTGCTTACCATCGCCAAGGAAGGAAAGAAAAATGTCTTTTCCGGAAGAATTCTGGAAATTGAAGGCTTGCCTGACCTGAAAATTGAGCAGGCATTTGAACTGAGTGACGCATCTGCCGAACGATCTGCCCAAGGCTGCACCATTCGCCTCAATAAAGAGCCAATGATGGAATATATCAGCTCCAATGTGACGCTGCTCAAATGGATGATTGGCGAAGGCTATGGAGACGAACGTACAATCTCCAGGCGCATCACTGCCATGGAAGAGTGGCTCGAAAACCCTGTATTGATGGAGCCAGATGCTGATGCCGAATATATTGAAGTGATCGACATTGATCTCAATGAAATCAAAGAACCGCTACTGGCCTGTCCCAACGATCCTGATGATATCAAGCCACTATCAGAGGTTGCCGGCGCGCACATAGATGAAGTATTCATCGGCTCCTGCATGACCAATATCGGTCACTTCCGCGCTGCCGCCAGCATGTTAAGCGAGGCCAAGGCCGTCCCGACCAAACTGTGGATCTGCCCTCCCACAAAGATGGACGAACACCAGCTGAGGCAGGAAGGTATCTACAACATCTTCGCCCAGGCGGGTGCGCGCACGGAAATGCCCGGTTGTTCACTCTGTATGGGCAATCAGGCCAGGATTGCCGCTAATTCGACCTGTGTATCCACTTCCACCAGGAACTTCCCTAACCGGCTGGGCGACGGAGCAAATGTTTATCTGGCTTCGGCGGAACTGGCGGCAGTTGCAAGTGTGATGGGGAAACTACCGACGGTTGAAGAGTATATGGAATATGCAAAAAAACTGGACACCATGGCTGATGAAATTTATCGATACCTGAATTTTGATCAGATAGAGTCGTTTCAGAAATCCGCTGATCAGGTGACGATTCCGGTGGTCAATATAGTAGAGGTCGCTTGATCTGAGATGGATTGAGCGAAGATCAAACAGCGAACCCAACTGCAATCGAGCGTAGCCAGGTACCAGGCTCAAGATGAAATCGATAAGGTCCTGAATCTAAAGGCCCTGATGGCACTTCGCAGCGAGTCAGTTTTTTCGGGTTGATCTTCCGCATAGTTCATGCGGACATAGGCATCAGTGACGACCTGCATGGCAGATGCCAGATCCGGGCGTTGCTGGCCGATGCGTTGCGCATAGTGTATCGGTCCTTCACCGACGGACCGCGGCAGGCCTTGTTTCGCAAGAAGCTGACAGAACCTCAAATATTCCCTGTCTATAGGTTGTAACAATTTGTGGCTGCGCTTGCCCAGTATGAACATCGCCACAATCCCCAGCAGGCCAAAGAAGGTCGTCAACATCAGCATGCCCAGCCGCTTCCGGTCCAGGTCCCCGAAATATCGGGTCAACAAACTCATTTGCACGCTCGGCGTATAACCCACAACCCAGCTATCCCAGTAATAGCTTATTGCACTGATCTGCAGGCGGATTTCCGTCAACCACAAGATCTGACGATACTTCATCCATGAAAGCGGAAGATTGGCAAGGAAAGTGTTCTCATCCTCAACGGCAGATTCGAGGCCACTCTCGATCCTCGAAGGGGCCACTGCCGAAGTTGGATCGACCCTGATCCAACCCTGGCCCTGCTGCCAGATTTCCGCCCAGGCATGTGCATCATACTGCCTGACCTCGACATAGTTTCCGATGCGGTTGTATTCCCCACCCTGGTAACCCACAACGACCCGGGCAGGAATGCCGACCGCGCGCATCAGGAATACAAAACTGCCGGCATAGTGCTCGCAAAATCCACGTTTGCTGTCCAGCAGGAATTCATCGACAGAATCATCACCCAGAACAGTAGGTTTCAGGGTGTATACAAACTCATCCAGGTTATACCTGCGCAGGATATTGCGAATGTAATCCGCCTGGTTGAGGGAATTTTCCCTGATGGTATTCGCCAAGCGTTTCGACCTTGGATTACTGTCCTTCGGCAGCAATGTGTATCGATATCGCCAGAAGTCCGACAAGTCCCGGTCGATTCGGTAGTTTAGGTGGGACGTAAGTTCATAGTGTAGCTTTGACCGGATTTCACGAAGTGAATAAAAGCGAAAATCACGGACCAGGCCAATACCCTCCTTGAGAGAGCCTTCCGGCATGGTAAGGCTGAATAGCCAATTCTGACCCGTGGGTTCAAGGATAATACTGTATGTCACTTTCTCCCCTAACAATTCCATATTATCCTGCCAACTTGTCGTCCTTTGACCGGGCCGATACAGCCGTCCGTACAATGCCTGAAGTTCCTGCGTCCACGAGGTTCCATCAAATCGAGACAGGACCAGCCCCCGCCAGTAGAGCCTGCTCAAAGGTAGCACTTCATCGGCAAAGGTCGCACGAAATGCCAATTTATCTGATTGGACCAGCAGCGCAATATTTCCCGGCGTCATGGTATCGGTGACGCCCGTTATCGCCATTTCTGTTTGCAGTGGCACGGTCCAAAGCGGAGAGATACGCGGGAACAGGACAAACAGGACCACCATCAAAGGAACAGACTGCATCAATAAGACAAATGCCTTCTTGAATGTTTGTGCCGGCCGTGTGTGGGATCGGGTCTGGTTCAGACCTATCAGTGCTGCAGTGATCATGGTCACACACAAAAACATATACAAGGTTGAGGGAATACCCTGGTCATAGAGAAATTGAGTCAGGGCAACAAAATATCCCAGCAGGATGACGACATAACCATCTCGCTTGTGATGCATCTCGAGTAACTTCAAGACAAACATCATGATGAGCAGACCGACCCATGGATCAAGGCCGAGGAAGGTACCGTAGCCTAAGGCAAGACCGACAATACCGAAGAACACCAGCAAAACCTTGATCCATCTACCAGGATAGGACCAGCGTCCCTGGTACACCATCACTCGCCACAGAACACACACCACGCACAAGGCAATCGTCCAGTAAGGCAGACGAGTTAAATGAGGCGCAATCACCGCGGATTGTGCGAGCAACATCCAGGCCAGACTGTTTCTTGGAATCTGAAAGCCTGTCACGAGACCTGCTCCAATTCAAACTCCTCCACTTCAAAGATGGCAAGCGCCTTCAGTATTTCCTCCCTGTGTTCAACACCCCGGTGGGGTGTAATTTCAACACCAGGCAGACGCAGGCCATATTCATTATTGGTAGCATCCAGCTTTAACACCCAGTAACAGAGTCGGCTTAACCGGGCTTCCCGGTCCATCCCGGGATAGGACTCCCAGTCCAGCCATATCCTTCTGTCAGCAAAAGCTGAGAACTGCTTTGTCAAGAGTTCCCCGGTCCGTGCATAGGATTTCCACGCTACTTGTTTGAGCGGATCACCCTGCTGGTATTCCCGCAGCCCATAGAAATCTTCCACGCCTTCCCGGGCAAGCAGCTTACCTTCATCGCTGCTTGCGCTTACAACGGGAATATCACCTGCAGGAACAGGACTGGGATAGACAATGGTGCTCATATCCAGGTCCACCCAGGTCCATGACCGAAATAACCCCACCGGATAATTAGTCTGGATCAGCAACCGTCCAGGATTCATGGGTCCGCGTACCCGGGTTTCAACGAACAGCTTGATCTTGACCTCCTCGTCTTCAAGGAGGTCCGCGCCCTGCAATAGATCACGATTCCAACCGAGCAGCAGGGCTTCATAAGTACGAGCACCCAATCGACTCAGCATGACTGTAAATTCTGCATCCTCACCGGCGAAAGCCGGTAACGTGCCACCCGCCAGGATGGTCAGACCGGAAAGATTGCGGTAGGTGTGCAGAATGCTCACCATAAGCAGGCTGGCTAAGAGAAACGCGAGCGCAAATATAAGGCTGTTCTGATAATTGATACCGGCAAGCACCATGAACACAATCAGGAGGCTGAAAAATACGCCTTCCCTGGTGGGTAAAATAAATATCTTTTTCTGATCGAGGGTAATGGCATTGGACGGCGGCATTCGCCTGTCAAGCCACTGCCTGAACCTGGTGGATCGCCAAACAGTGGAATCAGGCGTATTTGCGCTGCTGTTCACTGGGGAAGCCTCTAAACTAACCTATCACATCGACCTTGGTCAGCAACCGCTGCGCCAGGGCGCTGCCGCCATGTCCGGAAAAATCTGCTGCCTCTCGCAATCTATGTTCAACCACAGATGGAAGCACTGCCTGGACGTCCTCCGGCACAACATGGTGGCGATTCTCAATGAACGCCCAGCTACGTGCGCAACGTAATAACGCCAGCGCTCCCCTTGGGGAGAGGCCATAGGCAAATTCAGGTGCCGCTCGAGTGTGTTGGACCAGGCGCTGGATATAGTCAAGCAATGCTTCTGAGACCTTGACCTGCTCCGCTTCATCCTGAAACGCCTGCAGTTGCCGGGTGTTCATGGTCGGTTCCAGGCGTTCAAGGACAACGCGACGATCTTCTCCCTTGAGAAGAATTCGTTCAGCTACCGCATCAGGATAGCCCAGTTCAATTCTCATCAGAAATCGGTCAAGTTGCGACTCCGGAAGTGGAAAAGTTCCGGCATGGGTATTCGGATTTTGGGTTGCGATAACAAAAAAGGGGATAGGTAACGGACGAGTTTGCCCTTCAATCGTCACCTGTCTCTCTTCCATCGCTTCGAGCAGGGCACTCTGACTCTTCGGTGTGGTGCGATTGATTTCGTCGGCCAGCACCAGTTGACTGAAAATTGGACCAGGGTGAAAGTTGAACTCCCCCGAATCCTTGTCATAAATTGAGACACCGAGAACATCCGCCGGCAGCAGGTCACTGGTGAATTGAATACGGTTATAGCTTAGGTTTAGCACCCTGGCGAGGGCATGGGACATTGTGGTTTTACCCATGCCGGGAAGGTCTTCGATCAACAGATGTCCGCGAGATAAAAGGCAGGTCAGTGCCAACTTGATCTGGTGTTCCTTTCCCAGCAACACCGATCCAACGCCCGCGATGGTTTCTTCCATTGGGCCTGGCATGTTCAGTTCTGTCTCAAGCCTGGTTGTGGAGTTCAATGACTTCCACACTCGCCGTGTTTCTCATGGTTTTTGCATCGTCGTTTCGACGCGATTGGAGTCGGGTGAGATAAGTTTCATCGATACCACCAGTGACATAATCGGCATCAAAGATGGATGTGTCGAATCGATCAATCTTCTTGTTGATGCCACTGGCACATGCTATCAGGTCGGGTAGATCCTGGTAGATCAGCCAGTCGACGCCAATGTATTCGGCTATTTCCTCAATGGTATTGCCATGCGCCACGAACTCTCTTGTATCGGGCATATCAATGCCATACACATTCTGGTAACGCACCGGAGGCGCTGCAGATGCAAGATAAACTTTCTTGGCACCCGCGTCCCTTGCCATCTGCACAATCTGTTTTGAAGTGGTACCGCGGATGATGGAGTCGTCCACGAGAAGAACATTCTTACCCCGGAATTCAAGTTCCACTGTGCTGAATTTACGTCGGACCGACGCCTTGCGTTCCTTTTGATCCGGCATGATAAAAGTGCGGCCAATATAACGATTCTTGACCAGCCCTTCCCGGTATTTCACACCCAGCCGATGCGCCAGCGGCAGCGCCGCCGTGCAACTGGTGTCAGGGATCGGGATAATCACATCAATATCGTGATCGGGGCGCAATCGTAAAATCTTGTCCGCCAATTTATCACCCATCTTAAGACGAGCCTTATAAACTGAAATACCATCTATGACCGAATCCGGACGGGCAAGATAAACATGCTCAAATATGCAGGGGCTGTACACCGTATCGACCGCACATTGTTTTCGATGCACTTTTCCGTTGGACTGTATATAAACCGCTTCACCAGGCGCAATATCATCAATAACATCAAATCCCAATACATTCAGCGCTACACTTTCCGAGGCAATCATATACTCGGGACCGTTAACGGTTTCACGTTTACCATACAGTATGGGACGGATACCACAGGGATCCCGAAACCCAACAATGCCATGCCCGGTAATGAGAGCAACGACAGCATAAGCCCCGATCACCCGTTCATGGACTCGTGCAATCGCCTTAAAAATGTCGTCAGGGATTGGCCTCAGTCCTGATATGTTCTGCAACTCGTGTGAAAAAACATTTAGCAGAACCTCGGAATCTGAACTGGTGTTAATGTGCCGCCTGTCCGCACGGAACAGATCTTCATTCAACTCATCATCATTGGTCAGATTGCCATTATGGGCAAGGCATATTCCGAAAGGGGAGTTGACGTACATTGGTTGTGCTTCGGCGGAGCTTGAAGATCCAGCTGTGGGATAACGAACATGCGCAATACCCATTTCGCCGATCAGGCTATCCATATGCGCCTGCCTGAACACATCCCTCACGAGGCCATTATGTTTACGCAGGTGCAGTCGATCGCCTTCACAGGTCACCATACCGGCGGCATCCTGACCACGATGCTGCAATACGGTTAAGGCATCATAGAGGTCGTAGTTAACAGCCCTTTTACCAACCATTCCTACGATACCGCACATATTCTAAATTACCTTCGTTGTCGTTGATTCTATGAGCTGGGAGCCCTGTTCCCACAAAATGGGACCAAGCCATTCGATGGCACTAACAACGTAAGGAATCAACATCGAATCTTTCCACCAGGAATCCTCTTCAACAGGTAGTAGATAGTATAGCCCGGCAGTGATGACAAGGATAACGACACTGCCCCTGGCAAAACCAAAAAACATTCCAAAAAATTTGTCAGTTCCACCAAGTCCTGTCATCTTGACAACTTCACCAATCAGGTTGTTCAAAAGCGCCCCAACAATCAGGGTACCTGCAAACAACAGTGCATAGGCAGCACCGAGGCGCATAGACGGCATATCGATAGTACCCACAAGCAAGGAGGATACCTGGCTGGCGAACAATCTTGAAACAACGACCGCGGCAACCCAGGTGGCAAGAGAAAGCGCTTCTTTAACCAATCCACGTTTAATACTGATCAATGTGGAGACCAGCAGGATGGCCATAATTAACCAGTCGATCACTGCTAGTCCCGGATTAAATTCAGACATCATATGGGCCAGTTCCTGAAGGTCTAACCGCCCAGCTGACCTGCATCGTCCTCTATCCTGTACCGCACAACCTGACCCTCCAGTTTTAAGCTACTCTCAATCTTACCCTGCAGTTCCTGCAATGCACTCTTTTTTAACATTGGCCCGACGAATACTCGATAAGTTTCACCTCGGCTGGTTTTAGCATGCAGCACATAGCTTCGATACTGGGCGTCTCTTAATCTGGCGCGCAGTCTAATGGCATTTTCCTTGCTCTCAAAACTGCCTAACTGCAAACTCCAGCTCACCGGCAATTTGTTTTTGTCGAAAGCAAAATCTGTCTCCGCTTCATAGGAGTTCTCATCCACGACTTCACGAGGCAGTTGTGCAGCGCTGGCACGTTCCATCCGCTCCATCTGAAGCCGGAGATCCTTAACAGACATTCTTTTTACTTCAATACTGGGCGCATCAGGAATACTGGACATTACCCGGACCCTGTCTTCGGCTGACCCATCCAGTAGCATTGGCAAAATAATGATTGCCAGGGCTGTCAAGACTAACGCGCCAACTACCCTCTGTTTTAGCCTTGCATCCAAATGTGTATTTCCAATGCGTTACTTTGTGATGTTGCCGGTCAATACCAATACTTTGGCGACAACAGGAAAGGAACCGAACACCAATACCAGGTCACCCTCATCTGCCGCCTCCATTGCACTGCTGAAAGCGTGGGCTACTTTACCATAGGTATTGACGCCACACCCAGCTCGAGCCGACAGGCAGGCTCGAAGTTCCGCTGCAGTTGCCGCCCTCGGATCATCCATACCCGTTAAATGCCAGTGAGCCACGCAATCACTGAGAATCGAGAAAACACTTTCGCAGTCCTTGTCGGCATACATCCCCACGACAGCATGGATAGCGGTTTGACCCGGCTGCGATCGCTGTGACTGTAAATAAGACTTCAGATAACAGGCAGCATTGGGATTGTGGGCGACGTCCAGCAATACGCGTCTTTTTTCAACCCTAAGCCATTGCATCCGACCAGGTAAGCTCGTGATCTGCGTGACTTTTTGCAAATCAGATTCGTGCAGCTCGAACCCTGCGCAAACCATCGCCTGCATCGCGGACGCGGCACTGGGTAGGGGGAGATGTCCTTGTCCAGGCGTGAGGAAGCAATATCTTTCGCCCGTGGGTGACGTGCACCAAGCCACTTCGGGTGTGATTGAAAAGTGTTCTCCACGAACAAATAACGCGCACGCTTTTTCCAGTGCACAACGTTTAATCGAATCCGGAGGTGAAGACTCTGCAACGACACAGGATTTTCCGTCTCGCATCACTCCTGCTTTTTCAATCGCGATCTCTTCAATGGAGTTACCCAGCCATGATTCGTGGTCCATGGCAATCTGCGTGATCACACTGACATCGGGATCAACGATATTCATCGCATCAAGGCGTCCGCCCAGTCCAATTTCAAGCACGGCCACATCAACCTTGCGATCCCGGAAAACCAGCAGCGCAGCCAGCGTTGAAAATTCAAAATAGGTAAGAGAGATCTCGCCCCGTGCCTGATCGATACTTTCAAACGCTTTGCATATTTCTTCATCCGTGGCTGCTTTGCGATTAATCACGATACGCTCGTTGAAGCGCAGCAGGTGCGGAGATGTGGCCTTACCGACGCTGGCACCCTGGAGCAGGCAAAACTGTTCCAGATACTCGCATGTTGAACCTTTGCCGTTGGTGCCCGCCACCAGAAAAATCAGCGGTGCGGGTTTAACGACAGATAATCGTTTTGCAACCTCGCTGACCCGCTCGAGTCCAAGGTCCCACTTGATGGGATGCAGTTTTTCAATTCGGTCTAGCCAGTCGTCGAGGGTCACTTTTTATGAACCGGCGAGGGCGCATTGAAGAACCGTTGAGGACTCATTTAAGAACCGTTGAGGACTCATCCATACTCGCGCGCATGCCACTCAGCAATGCGACGATCTCACTCGTGGCTGACTCCAGGTCATCCTCATGAGCAGCGATCAGTTTAACGATCGCAGAGCCAATGACAACGCCGTCTGCAATCCCTGAAATTTTCGCGGCTGTAGCGGCATCTTTAATCCCGAAACCTACCATAATCGGTAACTGGCTTATCTTTCTGAATCGGAAAAGTTTCTCGCTGACATCATTAACATCCAGATTGGAAGCCCCTGTGGTCCCCTTGAGTGAGACATAGTAAACGAAGCCCCTGCTTTGCGAAGTCACATAAGCCGCTCGCTTATCTGTGGTTGTCGGTGCCAGCAGGTACACGGATGCAATATCATGCTTTTCCAGATAGTCCGACAGTACACCGGATTCCTCAGGCGGCAGGTTGATGATAATCGTTCCATCAACACCAGCTTGAGATGCCACGATGGAAAATTCTTCATAACCCATTAATTCAATCGGATTCAGGTAGCCCATGAGGATGACAGGCGTATCCTTGTCCTTGCGGCGAAACTGTTCGACCATTGATATGACATCCTTCAGGGATGTCTGGTGTTTCAGCGCACGTTCGTGGGCAAGCTGAATCACCGGCCCTTCCGCTTCCGGATCCGAGAATGGCACACCTAACTCTATAACATCCACACCAGCGTCCACCATGGCGTGCATTAGCTTCACCGTCAGCTCCTTGATGGGATCACCCGCGACCACATAAGCCACCAGCGTTTTCCTGTTAGACGCGACATTAGAATTTACTTTTTTTGTTAGCCTGCTCATTACCTGACCTTCACGTGATCGTGATACCGTCAATTTTTGCCATGGTGGGAATGTCCTTATCCCCGCGGCCAGACAGATTAATGACGATTGCCTGTTCCGCACTCATGGATTGTGCTAGTTCCATCCCGTAGGCGATCGCGTGGGCCGATTCCAGTGCAGGCAGTATCCCTTCCAGCAGGTTCAACGTGCGAAACGCATCGAGGGCCTGGTCGTCAGTGACGGCAACATACTCGGCTCGCTTGATATCTTTTAACCAGGCGTGTTCCGGACCCACCCCGGGATAATCGAGGCCTGCTGATACCGAGTGGGTATCAAGAATCTGGCCATTCTCATCCTGCATCAGATAGGTACGGTTGCCATGCAGTACCCCCACATTTCCTGCGCTGAGGGGGGCAGCATGTTCACCCGTATGCAAACCTAAACCCGCGGCTTCGACGCCAATCAGTCGAACAGAGCGATCCTCAAGGAATGGATAGAACAGACCCATTGCATTTGATCCGCCCCCGACACAAGCCACAAGCGCATCAGGTAACCCGCCATGCATTTCAGCGAATTGCGTCTTGGTTTCTTTTCCGATGACAGACTGGAAATCACGGACCAACATGGGATATGGGTGTGGTCCTGCAACGGTGCCGATAATATAATGAGTATCATCCACATTGGTGACCCAATCGCGCATGGCTTCACTCAACGCGTCCTTTAAAGTTCGGGAACCGGAAGTTACCGGCACCACCTCTGCGCCGAGCAACTTCATCCTGTAAACATTGAGACTCTGCCGCTCAATATCCTCGCTGCCCATATAGACCTGGCACTCAAGACCGAATCGCGCTGCCACTGTAGCGGCGGCAACACCGTGTTGACCGGCTCCAGTTTCTGCGATTACCCTGGGTTTACCCATGTATTTTGCGAGCAAAGCCTGACCGATACAGTTATTTATCTTGTGGGCGCCGGTATGATTCAGGTCTTCGCGCTTTAGATAAATCTTCGCCCCGCCACTGCTCGAAGTCAGCCTTTGCGCGTAATAGAGCGGCGATGATCGACCAACATAATTAGCCAGGTCACTCTTAAGTTCAGCTTGAAATGCATCGTCATGGCAGAGTCGTTCGTACTCACTTTTCAATTCAGCTAGCGCCTGCATGAGAATCTCAGAGACGAACCGACCACCATAAATCCCAAAGTGTCCATCATCATCAGGAAAAGATGAAATACGCTCATTGACACCGTTGGCAGCGAGCGACTGCCCTGTTTGATGTGCCCGCGGCTGCTTTGTGTAATCAGGTTTATCGCCCATTGTTTACCCCGCTGTCAGCGACTCGAACCGCGCGAATAAAGCTGCTGATTTTTTTGTGATCCTTAACCCCCTTTTCAGACTCCACCCCGCCGCTGACATCCACAGCAAATGGTCGGACCTGTTCGATCGCCTGCCCAACATTGTCAGGCGTCAGACCGCCAGCCAATACAACAGGTTTGTCTATACCAGACACCCCCGGCCAATCAATAGTCTTACCTGTTCCCCCATATTCACCTTCTACAAAAGCATCGAGCAATATTCCTTTACTATGTGGGTAACCGGCGACCTGTTCTCCCAATTCTGAAGACCTTTCCACGCGAATGGCTTTTATAAACGGCATCCCAAATGAGATGCAGAACTCATCCGTCTCATCGCCATGGAACTGTAAAAGATCGAAAGCCGCTTCTTTGAGCAGGCGGCTGACATCTTCACTGGAGTGGTTCACCAATAACGCAACTGTGGTCACGTAGGGAGGTAACTGGTCGATAATACGGCCAACAGTTTCCACATTTACATATCTCGAGCTTTTTTCATACAACACAAAACCGAGGGCATCAGCTTCGCTCGCCACGGCAAATTCGGCATCACGAATATTCGTAATACCGCAAATTTTAATTCTGGTACGTGTCATATCGGATCAATCTTTGGTGGGGACAGTATACTTAATTTATCGGCAGGTTCCCGAGGAAATGGGGCAGTTGTGGACCTTTCGGCAACTCGCCGTAGTCAGGATAATCTACCTGAATCAAGTACAGGCCATTGGGCGGTGCAGTAACGCTTGCCCTGGTTCTATCACGCAAAGACAGCAACTGTCCGGCCCAGGAGACAGGTTTGTCACCCGCACCGATATCAAGAATGACGCCTGCGATGTTCCTGACCATGTGGTGCAGAAAAGCATTTGCCTCTATGTCGAACACAACGAGTTCACCCGATCTCTCAATCCTGATGTGGTGGATGTTTCTCATGGCGGTCTTGGACTGGCAGTTAGCAGCTCGAAAGGAAGAAAAGTCATTTTCTCCCAGGAGTGCCTGGGCAGCTTCATGCATGAGTGCAGCATCTAACGGACGATGCTCTCTTGTCGCCATCTCAGACATCAAACCGGACCTGATCCTGTTATTTACCACGATGTAGATATAACGGCGACTGACGGCTGAGTGTCTGGCATCGAACTGCATCGGCACTTCTCGCGCCCAGTTCACGGAAATGCTCCCGGGGAGATTAGCATTGCTACCCAGCACCCATGCATCAGGTTTCCTTACGGCATGGGTATCAAAGTGAATGACCTGATTGGTAGCATGCACACCGGAATCCGTTCGCCCGGCACAGGTTACGCTGACCGGATGGTTTGCAACCTTGCTCAGGGAAAGCTGTACTGAATCCTGAATGGTGCTCAACCCTGGTGTCTGATACTGCCATCCATGAAAGGAGGCACCATTATAGGCAATTCCAAGGGCGATCCGGGTCACAGCATTAATCGAGCTTTCCCATCAACTCATTGGCTTCTTTGATATCAGCCTCCGTGCCGTCTGCGATAATCTCCTGGAGCAATGATTTGGCACCATCCTTGTCACCCATATCGATGTAGGCACGCGCAAGATCCAATTTGGAGCTGGCATCCTCGTCCAGATCCAGTTCATCCAGGTCAAGGCTGTCGTCGTCTCCAAGATCCAGTTCAATTTCGTCGGCGGTATCTGCGAGATCAAGATCTTCATCCCCATCAAGATCGAGGGAAATAGCATCGTCATCATCCTCGAGATCCAGTTCCAGGTCGTCGTCATCGTCACCAAGGTCAAGTTCGACGCTGTCATCAGC
>JACZXW010000136.1 GCA_022571415.1 Pseudomonadota bacterium | reverse complement strand
CCCAGATCCTTGACGTAACCGTCTCGATTCCGGTTGGAGAAGGCGAATCGCGCGCTCAGCTGATCTTCAATCAGAGCGCCGTTAATCGTGCCGTAGAATTCCCTGGCGTCTAAGTTGCCAGCCATCCCCTTGAATTTATAATAAAAATCCTGGTTGGCTTTGTTGTAGATGAAGTTCATCGCGCCGCCAACCGCGTTTCGCCCGTACAGCGTGCCTTGCGGGCCGCGGAGGACCTCGATACGTTCCATATCCCAGAAACTGCCGATGGTTGCCGTGTACAGGTCTTCTGAATAGACGCCGTTCATGTAGGTCGAAATACCGGGGTCACCCCCGAGATTTCTGAAGTTTCTGCCAACGCCGCGAACCACAGCATCGTACGGCAGGATGACCGTTGCAGGAATAAAATTCTGCAGGTCAGTCTGGTCTCGAATACCGAAGTCTTCGAGCATCTCGGCGGTAAATGCAGTAATAGAAATTGAAGTATCCTGAACGGATGCTTCCTGCCTCTCGGCAGTCACAACGATCTCTTCAAGTTGCCGACCGCTTGACGCGGCGTTGGATGCCATTGGAATTGCCAGGGCAAATCCGATTGCAGCAACGATGGGCAGCTTTGAGAGTAAATTGGACGCGTAACCGCCCTTTATTGAAGGTCCAATAGCCATTGCCTTCCCCCTAGTTATTTTTAAGTATTAATTCTATGGAACGTATATTCCGGTTTTGAGTCTGTTTCGGACACCAAAACACGGAACGCAGATATCGCTCCAGACATCACCATACATCGACTGGAGGCCTCTTGCAATCTGCATTAACTGCATTAACTGAGCTGTTAGTAGCACATGATCTGTCCGGTTCTGTAGCAGATAATGAGTCCGGTTTATGATGTTCTCTATTTGGAGGCCTGACTGCCGACCAATAGGGACTTGCTTGAGGGTAATTTATTGACGAATCTCCACAAAGTGAGTCACCATAGGTCGAAGACAATCTGAGAGGTTAGGGTGTGGACAGAATTCGACTAATGTGTGTTCTCGTACTGGTTGTACCCGCCGTCTCGCTTGCGGCGGAAACTCATGAGAAGGTTCAGGCGGCTCTCGACTACAGTATCCCGTTTAACAGTTGTAAGAAACCTAGATCCATTGTCATTACGGCGAATATCATAGATAGCGATGGTGATGGTGGTGTGGAGCAGTCAGATGTTGATTCCTATACGATAAATAGGTTGAAGCGCAAGGAGAAACGCTGGCAAAACTGTGTGACAGAATACAAGAAGGAATTGTTGAAGGATCTGGCGGAACTAAGAAACTGTGCCCAATATGGGCTGACACAGGAGCAGGCCAATATCATCCTGGAGAAAATGGCAGATATACAGGCAGTGGTGATGACGGTGGACGGCATAAAACCAGGTGATCCAGACGAATCTCATGATCATGAATGAACAATGTTGATCGGTCACCTTTTTGTTTGAATCACGGTGGCGCGATTAAGCAGGCTGCAGACCCCCCCAAAAAAAATAAGGGCGCCGAAGCGCCCTTTAACAGTCATGGTTAGAACTGAGTCAGTTAGCGTCCCAGCGCGTAGCTAAGTTCTACTCCAGCCAGGCGAGGTAGTGTCACGCCTGCCGTATGGCGGAAAAATTCATCCTCACCTTCCCGCAGGACCTGCAATACACCGACATTGTCGAAGACATTGTTGACGAAAGCCGAGACGGTCCAATCACCAGCAGCCGAGGTCCATGTCACGCGCAGATCAACCCTGTCATAATCATCTGCCTTTTCAGCGTCACTCTCAAAGGGTGAGTAATAGACATCGCCGATATAGCTGTAAACCCCGAAGAACTCTACCCTTGAACCACCGGACAGCGGGAAGCCATAACTCGCCCAGGCAGTGTATTTCCATTCAGGTACCTGCAGAATCTTGTTGCCTTTGATATTGAGAACCTGACCTTCGAAGTTCGGGAATAGGGATTCCGGCTGGGCAAATTGGGCCGGGTCTTTGATGAACAGGTCTCCGGTATATTCACTGGGCGTATAGCTGAAATTACCACCCAGAGTCAAGTTGTCAGTGGTCAGCCACAATACTTCTACCTCGATGCCGAAGATATCTGCACCCGGTGCTTCCAGTACTGAAGTGGTGGTGCCCGCTGTTCCGCCAAAGTCTGTTAAGGGCGGCGACACCTCTGTGGCCACCGTATGAATAGTTTCGTAATCATAAAGATAGATTGAACCATTCAACTGGAATGTATCATTAAGAAACTGCGACTTGTATCCGATCTCGTAAGCGATCAGCTCTTCCGGGTCATAGGTGGGCGTTGCACTGAAGAACACCAGGTTATGACCACCGGCACGGGTACCGGTAGTCGCCGAAAAGTACAACATGCCGCTGTCTGAGTAATTCCAGTCCAGGTTGATTCGCCACGTGACCTTGTCATCCTTGCGATGAAAAGGCCTGTAGACACTTAAAGCTACGGGGATTCCGCCATTGACAGCCAATGGCGTGGGAGCGAATCCGCCGACATGGCTTGCATCTGGTACAAGGCCACCATTCAATAAGTTATAGATGCCAATGTTGAGCCCAAAAAGTGGTAAGAGAGTACCTGCAACTTCAGAATAGCGAAACAGATTCTCTTCTGCCGTCACCTCATCTTCAGCATAGCGAATACCGGTTGTCAGCGTGAAAGTGTCATTGATGTCCCATACGGTTTGCGCATAGGCTGCGAATGCTTCCTTGTGCGTCTGTGTGTGGTACAGCAGATCGCTGCCCAGGCTGTTGATACCATGCACAACATCCAGGTCGGGGTTGGTGCCGTCATCACCATACCATTGAGTGATGTGCAGGTTGTTATTATCAACTTCATTGGTATTGGGATTGTTCGTGACAGAAAAGTTTCGTGCACATGAGGGAGCCGGGTCGGCCACCTGGCACCTATCCCTGGCGGAATGAAGTGTTGCCGTTGGACCGGTCCCGAAGAAGGCGGGCGCAAGTCCGACGTTGTCCGCGTAGGCATTGATAAAGCGAGCTTCATTGACTGACGAGTAGAAATCACCACGCTGGTCAATGACCGAATCATAGTCGAAGATACCAGCGGTAATCGAGAAGGTGTCACTAAAGTCATAGAACACCTGCAGCTCATGTGATTCATATAATGCTTCATGGTTGACATAAAACTGGCGGTCGTGGAACTGGCTCGCGGTATTGTCATCATCGGTGGTGCGCTGATAAGACAATTTGTTGTAGCCGTAAATGTATTTGATTGTCAGGTCATCGCTGACATCCCATATAGCGCTGAATTGCACGCCCTGCTGGTCAAACTGCTCCCGGTTCAGGCCGTTGGTTGCGGCGCAAACATCAGATCCGTCGATATCTCCGGTGAAGACACAGGCGTTGTACCGGTCAGCGGTCGCCTGTGATGTCTGGTTAAAACCGTCCAGTGATGCAGCTGCATTCTGGAATCCGTCAAAAGCAGCCTCATCAACACCGGCACGATTGTGCTGGGCCTGAACGTTAGCTCCGGTTACCGGATCAGTAAAATTGAGAATCGGCTGGCTCGCGTCGTACCAGTCGTTGCTGAAGTAGTTGGCGACATCGGTATTGCTGGTATCAATGGCGCGAAATCCCGGTACCAGGTGAGTCGTGTCTCTCGTCGGCCCGTTCAGTTCATTTAAAACAACCAGGCCGCCGCCATTGGCGCCGCCAAAACTTCGGTCGTTTGCCATTTGATTTGAGCGGACGTTGAATTCCAGTGAATCAGTCGGTGTCCACTGCACTACATAAGCAATATTCTGGCGGCCAAGACTGTCAATGTCGCTGGTCGAACCAATTTCCTCGACCATACCGTCACGGTCCCGGACATTGAAATTAAACCGGGCTGACAATACGTCCTCGATTAATGCGCCATTGATCATACCGTAGTATTCTTTGGTACCGAAGCTGCCGCCGATGACCTTGAACGCGTAATCAAGCTCGTCGGATGGTTGTTTGTAAATTATGTTGATTGCGCCACCCACTGCGTTCCTGCCATAGAGCGTCCCCTGAGGGCCACGCAGCACCTCAATGCGTTCCACATCCCAGAAGCCTGCGTGCGTTGCTGTCGGCAGGTCCTCCGAGTAGACGCCATTCATATAGGTGGACACCCCTGGGTCGCCACCTAAAGCACGGAAGTTCCGGCCGACGCCGCGAATGGTTGCGTCGTAGGGTTGAATGGTGGTTGCCGGGATGAAATTCTGCAAATCTTCCTGGTTGCGAATGCCAAAATCATCAAGCATGTCAGATGTAAATGCCGTGATGGAAATTGAGGTGTCCTGGACAGAAGCTTCCTGTCGTTCCGCCGTGACAATTATTTCTTCCAGTTGCCGCCCGCTTGATGCCGCGTTGACTGTCACCGGCATTGCCAGTGCAAATCCGATCGCGGTAACGATGGGTAGTTTATTAAGTATATAGGACGCGAAAACGCCCCTCATTGAAGGTACGATATACATTGCCTTCCCCCTATCCATTTTATTAGATTTAATTTTACTATCAGTGAAGCCTATTCCGGTCTGGTTTCGGGCACCTAAACA
>JACZXW010000041.1 GCA_022571415.1 Pseudomonadota bacterium | reverse complement strand
ACGTACGGGACGGGTTGAACGAAGGTCGGCGTCAGCCACATCTACGCACCGGGCGCGGCTTGATGGTGACGAAGGATCTGGACATCAAAACTGGAGCCGCGCTCGCCTTTCGCGTGGGAGGCGGCATCGACTACTTCGTCAGTGATCGATGGGCGGTAAATTTCAAGACCTCGTACGTGATTCCGGTCGGACTACTCAAGGGACTGCGGTTCGTCTCGACGTCGATTGGGCTTTCGTACCAACTCGAGTAGCGAAGGCGTCAGATTGGGATCGACCGCTACGAGCTGTCCCGTTCCCGCACCAGCCGCAGGCCCTGAAGCTGAATGAACCCCGTCGCGTCGGTCTGGTCGTACGCCCCACCGTCTTCCTCGAAGGTCACCAATTTCTCCGAATACAGTGAAAGTGGCGATTGCCGCCCGCTCACGATCACGTTTCCCTTGAAGAGTTTGAGTCGCACCTCTCCCGTAACGTTCACCTGGGTCGCGTCGATCGTTGCGCGCCTGACGTCCATTTCCGGCGAGAACCAGAAGCCGTTGTAAATCAGTTCTGCAAAGCGGGGGGCCTGTCGATCTCGATCGTGCATCACTTCGCGATCGAGGGTGATGGACTCCAGGGCGCGATGCGCCACGTGCAATACCGTGCTGCCCGGGGTTTCGTAGACCCCGCGAGACTTCAATCCGACAAATCGATTCTCGACCATGTCGACCCGCCCCACTCCGTGCGCACCCGCCAGTACGTTGAGCCGCGTGAGCAGTTCCGCCGGAGTCAGCAGCTCTCCGTCGATCGAAACCGCCCGCCCCTGTTCGAAACCCAGAATGATCTCCGTGGCTTCGTCGGGGGCGTCCTCGATGGATGACGTGGGAACGAACATATCTTCGTCGGGTGCTCGCCAGGGATCTTCGAGGATCCCGCCCTCGAATGAGATGTGCATCATGTTTCGGTCCATCGAATACGGCTTTTCGACGCTGGCAGTGATCGGAATGTCGAATTTCTCGGCATATGCGATGCAGTCCGCTCGAGATCGCAAGTTCCACTCCCGCCAGGGAGCGATGCAGCGAATCTCGGGTGCCAATGCGCGGAACGTCAGCTCGAATCGCACCTGATCGTTGCCCTTTCCGGTCGCGCCGTGAGCCACTGCATCACATCCCGTGGTCTTGGCGACCTCGATCTGGTGCTTGGCGATGACGGGCCGCGCAAGTGCCGTCCCCAACAAGTAGACGCCCTCGTAGATCGCGTTGCCGCGGATGGCCTCGAACACGTAGTCAGAGACGAATTCCTCTCGCAGGTCCTTGATCACGCAGTCGATCGCGCCGCTGGCCTTCGCCTTCTCCGGCAGGCCGTCGAGTTCTTCTTGCTGGCCTACGTCTGCGCAATAGGCCACGACTTCACAGCCGTACTCTTCGATCAGCCAGCGCAAGATGACGGAGGTATCGAGACCGCCGCTATAGGCGAGGCAAACTCTCTTGACGGAATCTTTGGCTGGCATGGCACAACGTCCTCCGAGCTCGGGAGGCCGGAGTGTACCCGCTCATCTGACGATTTCAGCACCCGCGATTCTTGCGGTCACTGCGGGGGTCAGTTCGGCGCGCTCGCAAGTCGAATGGAGGTAACGCGACCCGCGGGTGGCTCGACCACGGTCACGATCTCGGCGTCCAGCGCCGACACGATCTCACGGACCATTCTCGTGTATTCGCCGGGATCGCTCCCAGCTTTTGCATCGGGATTCGAGATCTGGTGGGGATCCGTGACCGAGATCAGCACACCGGACCCAAGCGCCCCGCCGGTGTCCCGGGCCAGCAAGCTGATCGAGCTGCCCGCAGGCGCCTGCGCGAGTCGCTGCCGCAACAGGCGCACCAGCAATGTTTCGAGCATGGTCGCGTCGCCGACCGCTCGGGACACCCCCGGATTGATCAAGAGGGACAATTTCACCTTTGCACGCTCGAATTCGGCCAGCAGGCGTGACTCCACCTGACGCAAGACGTGGCTTGGCTGCAGGAAGTCGTCGATCGCTTTGGGTCCCGATCCACCCCCGATCAGACGGTGCAGCTCTCCACTCCACTTGCGGGCCCGTCGCAGGGCGACGGCTCCGCATTCGAGCACTTCGACAAAATGTTCATCACGGGGTCCGGTGGACGCTTCGAGGAGTTCTTCGAGGCAGGCCATGGTCTCGTCGAGAGGTTCCTGGATCTCGCGATGGAAGTCGAGCAGGCGCGAGTCGAGGGTCGGTTCATCGGTTAGCAGGATCACGACTCCGACTCGACTTTCCTCCGCGTGAATCGGCGAAGCCAAGGCGAGGTAGCCGCGACCAGCCTCGCGAATGCGAAAGTTGACCGACTCGCCCTTTGAGCAGACTTCGGCCACGGAGGCGAGAACTGCTTCGCGACCGCCCCCTGCAAACAAAGACGCCAGGGATTCGCCGTGAGGCGACTCACCGTTGACGGTCAACTGCCTGACGAAGGCATCGTTGGCAAACACGACCCTGCCCTCGGGGTCGCCCACCAACAGTGGCGTGTTCAGGAAGTTGAGCAGCGATTGCCCCTGGGCGTCGCTCATGACTGTATCTCCACCAGGTTCATGGCTGCATCTCCACCAGGTTCTGTGGTAGTGATTTACTCACCTTGGCACCTAGTTCACGCATTCCTTCCGCCCTTCGTACCAGGTTACCTTTACCTGACGTTAACTTGTTGTGGGCATCGCGATACGCAGCCTGGGCCGATTCAATTCGAGCGCCAATGTTCTCCAAGTCAGCAACGAAGTTAACGAACTTGTCATACAAGGCTCCCGCCTTACTGGCAATCTCCTGTGCATTTTTATTCTGATGTTCATAACGCCAGATATTCTGGATAGTGCGCAAGGTCGGCAGCAGCGTAGAAGGCGAAACCATCACAATATTCCTGTCGAAGGCGTCGGAAAACAGATCATTATTGGTTTGCACCGCCAGGGAGAAGGCTGCCTCAATAGGCACAAACAACAGGACGAAATCCAGTGTCTTCACAGCATCGAGGTTCTGATAGTCCTTATCGCCCAACTGTCTGATATGTGTCCGCATCGATTGGATATGTAATTTCAATGCATCCGCGCGTTCGATATCGTCATCGCTGGAACAGTATCTCTCATACGCGGTCAGGGAGACCTTGGAGTCTATGATGATATCTTTGCCTTCAGGCAGGTGAACCACAACATCAGGCTGGAGCCTGCGGCCTTCCTCATTTTTCATGGAAACCTGCACTTCGTATTCACGACCTTTGACAAGTCCCGATTTTTCAAGCACTCGCTCCAGGATTATCTCACCCCAGGCACCCTGGGTTTTGCTTTCTCCCTTGAGAGCATTGGTGAGATTAATGGCGTCTTTGCTGATACGTGCATTCAGTTCCTGCAGATTTCGGACTTCCTTGATCAACGAGTAGCGTTCCTTACTCTCTTCGTTGTAAGCCGTTTCCACTCGTTTTTCAAATTCTTTTATACGATCACTCAGCGGTGACAACAGGTTGCCGAGTTGTTCCTTACTCTCCTCCTTGAACAGCTGTTGTTTGGATTCAAAAATTTCATTGGCTATATTTTTGAACTCGGTGTTCATTCGCTCTTTCGCTTCGTCCAGCAGGGCGAGCTTTTCCTTGTTCTGGTTCTGTTGTTCTGTAAGAGAGGTCTTCAAAGAAGCCTCCGAAAGTAAAGCTTTCTGCAGATTTTCCTCTGCCTTCGACATGCGTTGCTGGATTTCCTGCAGATTGAAATTCAGGCTTTCAACTTCCCGGATACGGGATTGTAGGTTGGTGTCAGCGACTGCGGCATTCACCTGAAACACATTTTCCCGTATCGCCATTCGACTTTTTAGGAGAAGATAGACAATGCTTCCGGCGACCAGTGAGCCAATTATTATTCCGAAGGATATTAAAATCATAGTCGTAAACATCATCGAACCTTTCAAGAACTGACCCTGGTCAGTTTATCACGGCTGCTGTAAATTTATACAGGAATGTTGGCTGATACAAAAAAGGAAGAGCATAAGGAAGAACTTATCGACTGGTCGACGTCTGACTTCAGCCATTCCCTAGTGCAGTAAAGTGAACATCTTGCGGCGATAAGTCGTGGCCAGTTCATTACCTTTACCAAGAAGGCCAAATAATTTGATCATCGTTTTCCGCGCCAGCTGATCCTGCCACTCCCGGTCCTTCCGCAGCAGGTCGAGCAGTTGTTCCAGTGCCTGCTCAATCTGATCTGCGGCAACAAATCGTGTGGCAAGATCAAATCTCAGCTGGAAGTTCTCGCTGTCCCCGTCAAGCCTCGATATGAGCTCTGCGACAGGGGCAAGGGACGCGGCTGCATCGAGAAAACCGAGTCGGTTTGTGGGTTTGTCAATGCCTTCACAATCCGGCGGCAGGCTAGCAAGAATTTGTTTCGCTTCATCCGCCCTCTCTTCCAGGATTAACAAATCACAAAGTTCCGTATGCAAAACGTAGTTTTTCGGTTCATCCTCGATAATTTGCTGCAACATCTCTATGGCACTGTTGCGATCTCCGTCAGCCAGAAAAATGTCCAATTGATCACGCACCCGCTCCACCGGACTCATGGTGACATTGTCCAGCACCAGACGTAACTGCGATTCTTCAATCGAACCCTCCAGGGTTTCTATCATCTGACCCTGGAATATAATTTTTATCGTGGGGACTGTTCGTACACCCAGCTGTTGCGCCAGTTGCTGGTTCTGCTGGATATCAACCCTGGCAAGCAAAAACTTACCCTGATATTCACCCGCAAGGCGACGCAACACCGGCGCCAGTTGCTGGCTTGTTTCAGCCGTATCTGCATAAAATTCCAGCAACACCGGAATCTGCCGGGATTTTTCAGCAACCTCGGTCTGGAAATTCTCTACAGATACTTCAATCACATGACTTACAGCATTCATCTGTTACGGCTTCCCTCAATGCACCTTTGAAAGCCGCGTAGCCTAACGGTTTATCTGAATTATTTCATCCATACTTTTATATACCGCGCTAAAACGGCCTGCTGACACAGCCTGCTTACGCTGACGCGGCCCGCTTATACAGAGAGTGCAACCAGGCGTACGCCATCGCGGGCAAGCGCGGTAGCAATAACCCGGGGTGATTTCCACGGGCTTTGCTTACCCCGATAGAGTAGCTTGTTACCCTTGCTCAATAACCACATGTCGGTGGATCGGATGTGCCTGATTTTCATGTCTGCTGCTCTCACTGTCGTGTGTACCAATTGTCCTGGGCGCCTGCCTGGAGCACCTGCTCTTAACCGGTGACCTGAGCCGCAGGCGGGGAATTCCAAGGATTTTAACCATACTGTATTCTTATACAGTACTGTACATTAATATAGTGCTATTGGCAAGCAGCCCTTCACACCACTTCTATCCAGGCGAATCCTTCCTCCTGATCCGCTATACAGGACTCTCCGGTCCAGTTCCGCAGCACCGGTTCCAGTGCCTTCCTGACGAGCTCCCGCTGGTTGTTCTTCTCACTGATGTGGGTTATCACCAGATGCCGCAGTCGCCCCAGGTCCACCTTTTCAATGAGCTTCGCTGCCTGTTCATTACTCAGGTGTCCATGCATGCCACCGATGCGCATTTTCAGAGGATAGGGATAGGGTCCGACCTCCAACATCCCGGGATCGTGGTTACATTCAAGTAACAGCACATCACAACTCTGGTACTGCAGTTCGACATAAGGCGTAATATGGCCAAGGTCCGTCAATATACCGACCTTGATACCTCCCGATGATAAAAGAAACTGGCAGGGTTCCTTGGCATCATGGGGCACAGGTACCGGTTCAATACCGATACCGCCGATCCTGAAATTTCGATGGCAATTTATCTTATGCAGAGAGGGAATAATTCCCTGGCGTTTAGGATCGTATGTCCCTGGCGTCATATACACCGGCGTCGAGAATTTTCGGGCGAACGGCGCCACACCATTGATATGATCGCCATGCTCATGGGTAACGATAACAGCATCAATATCACGCGGAGAGCGACCCAGACGACTCAGCCTCCTCAGGGTTTCTTTCAGCGTAAAACCAAGGTCCACGAGAATGCAGGTGCTCTCGTCTTCTACGAGAGTTCCATTGCCGCGGCTGCCACTGCCAAGGGAGGCAATACGCAAAATGCGCTCCTAGGTTGAGTACTCTTTAATGACTTTTAGCAGCCTTTCCGCGATCAACGCTTCTGCTAATACAGAATCTTTCAAGACGGTCACATGCACCTCCTTGCCATCCGTATCCAGGTGAACGGTATAACGATTGTCCGGTTCATCTTCTGATTTTTTTCCCCTGGTGAACAAGCGCCTGAAAAAACCGGGATCCGGTGAATGCGACGCGCTGTAGTACACATAGTAATTGGCTGCAGTCCGATCAAGATCCTCAACCGGTACCCGCGCATTATCCAGTGCAGCGCCCACTGTCGCCCAGGCTCGATTGAAGTCCAGTTTGTATTTCAGCACGGGTTTCTTAACGTCGGGAATAAGTTCTGCCCTGCTCTCCTGAAGTCCGCCAGCCAACAAGGATATGGTGCCTTGATTGACGGTTTCGCCAAGATAGTAGGCCAGCGCGGTCAGTAATTCCCCCTCAAGTTCCGAGTTGTCCGATGTGTTATCCCATTGTAGCTGGTCCAGGCGAAATGGCGCACCCTCGGCAATGGATCGATGTTCAAGGTAGATTTCAGTACTGCCGGTACGTATGCCAGGTTCGATCCGCAAGCGAAATTTGTGGCTGGCAACGTCAGTTGAATTCCCAAATACATCGCCTTTCTTAAGGCTGTCGAAAATCTCTTCCGCATTGCCATTACGGGCAAGCAACCATTCGCTGGTGAGGACTCCAGTTCCAGGATCTGCGGTCTCTACCAATAGATTGTTTACTTCCCAGAACTGGACGACCTTCGGCCAGATCGAGGCAGGCGGCAGGTCAAGAAAGATCCACCGATCATCACCGAGCTTCTTGATAACAATGAGTTCAACGCCGAAAGTCGTACTCAATGCTTCCGGTAGCCCGAGTTTGTAATCAGAGCCTGCAAGACCCCGGAGATCCGCAACCTCAGGGATGGGCATCGCATCTACAAAGTCCGGACTATCCAGGCCTTCGGGAATCTCAACCAGTTTACTGGAGCCGGTTTCGAGACGTCTGCGAGCCTCGCCCGCACCAAACCAGCTGCATGCGGGGATGACAAGGATCAATACTGAAAGTGCCGTTAAAACCTGTAACCGCTTCATTTAACTGGAAACTCCCGCCTGGCGCATCGCCTGACGAAGCTCGTCATGAAATTCGCTCGACAATTCTGTTAATGGCAATCTAATACCCTTTTTTATTTTGCCCATTTCCAGCAGTGCCCATTTCACCGGAATGGGGTTTGACTCCAGAAACAAGCTGTCGTGCAATCCTATTAAAGGTTCGTTGAGGGCGTTCGCTTCCTCAGCTTTACCAGCGACAGCAGCCTTGCAGAGAAGCGCCATCTTTGCAGGCGCTACATTCGCGGTAACGCTGATGGTTCCTTGCGCGCCATTGAGCATCAGGTCACAGGCGGTTGCGTCATCACCTGAATAAACGACCATATCAGGACCACATAGTTCAAGAATTTCCACTGCGCGGGAGATATTACCCGTGGCTTCCTTGATGGCAACGATCTGTTTAATTTCAGACAGTCGTTTGACCGTTTCCGGCAACATGTCACAAGCGGTTCGACCGGGCACATTGTAAAGAATCTGGGGAATGTCCACGGCTGCGGCGATAGCCTCGTAATGCCTGAACAATCCTTCCTGGGTAGGTTTGTTGTAGTACGGCGTCACCAGCAGGCAGGCATCGGCACCAGAATCGCGGGCAGCGGTTGTCAGTTCAATCGCCTCACTGGTGGCGTTTGCCCCGGTGCCCGCAATCACCGGGATGCGCCCGCCTGCCGTTTGGACTACCCGGCTGACGATTTCGCAATGTTCCGGCACGGATATCGTGGCCGACTCACCCGTCGTGCCGACCGGGACAATCGCTGCCGTACCCATCTCGATGTGCCATTCAACCAATGCCTCAAGATCTTCCCAATGGACTGATCCATCCTCATGCATCGGTGTGACCATCGCCACAATACTCCCTGAAATCATGGCGCCTCCAAACAAAAGGCGAACATATTAACGATGCTTATTACTGATAACAAGGCAGGTGATGAAAAACCAATCATCAGTCTGTTTCTATCCGGTTTGACGGCCATGCCGTCATAATCGCCTTGATCAGAGTAGCCAGCGGAATGGCAAAAAACACACCCCACAAACCCCACCAGCTTCCAAAAACCAGCACGGCAAGAATAATGGCGATAGGGTGAAGGTTGACCGCTTCGGAAAACAGCATGGGCACCAGAACCAATCCATCTATGCCCTGGATAATCGAGTAGCCCAGCACAAGATAGAAGAAAGAGGTTGACCAACCATATTGAAGGTAGGCGATAAGCACCACAGGAATAGTCACCGCGATGAGTCCAAGGTAGGGAACGATCACCGAGATGCCCACCAGGAACGCCAGCAGGGCGGCATAGTTCAATCCGAACAAGGCGAAAAAGATGTAGCTGACGCCACCTGCAATCATAAACTCAACAAACTTGCCGCGAATATAGTTCTCCATCTGCAAGTTCATTTCCACCCCTACCTGATTCATCAGAGGTCTCTCTTTTGGTAGGAAAGCAAACAACCAGTCAAGTAACTGATCTTTGTCTTTCAGGAAAAACAATACCAGGATCGGTACCAGCAACAGATAAACCACTACCGTAACCACAATAGGTAACTGCGACAGGGAAAAAGACAGGATCCACTGCCCGATATCACCCGCTTCGCTATTGAGCATTTCAATCCAAATGTCCACCTGGCGATGCGAGACAAGCGAGGGATAATTTTCCGGCAGGTTTTCCATCAACGCCTGACTCTTGCTGAGCATATTGGGAAGTTCGTCGAAAAGTGCGCGCATCTGGCGCCAGACTCTCGGAACAATAAAAAACAGGAATCCTACAAATCCGCCGAGAAACACGAGAAACGTCAAAGCTATCGCGATACCGTTTGGAACCCGGAAGCGAACCAGTGTTTTGATAACCCCCTGCATGACATAAGCGAAGACAATACCCGTTAGCAGCGGCCCAAGAACGGCGCCCATCGTCACAATAATGAAGAAAGATACAACGAGAATTGCAGCAAACAGGACGGCCTCTTCATCAGACAAGAGCTTGTCGATCCAGCCTTTCAATACATCAAACATACATCTACTTCTTGAGTAACCAGTAAGAATAAGTTCCCTTTACTTCCAGGGAGTGAAGCAATTTGTGACCACTTTGTTTTGAAAATACCTGGAAATCTCTGACGGACCCCGGGTCCGTACACACAACCTCCAGTATAAGACCCGTTTCCATGGCATTGAGTGCCTGTTTTGCCTTGAGCAGGGGTAGCGGACAATTCAAGCCGATGGCATCAAGCTTCCGGTCCGCTCGCTGGTTTTGCTCCACTGTTTTCTCCAATGATTAGGCGGATTATAGCAGCCAATTCATCCACGATGGGCGGGGACCCCTGCTCCGCTGACGAACCAATCAGCACGGGCTTGTGAACATAGTCCCCGTAAAACGGTCTATTATTGTTCTCTGGTCACCATCAGGATCTAGTTGTAGGAAATGAATAATAGCCGCACCCTGCGAATTATCGCCATTCTAGCCATCTGCCATGCCAGCAGTGACATGCTGGCGGCGAATTCGCAAAACCTGCCGCAGTTGGGGGATGCTTCCTCGGGCATTATCTCGCTGAAAAAAGAACGTGAGATCGGGCAGGATTTCCTGCGCTCCCTTCGTGCCCAGGCACCGACACTTGACGACCCTATTCTGCAGGACTATCTGGAAAACCTGATCTACCACCTTACTTCCTACAGTCAGCTACAGGACCGGCGGCTCGACGTGGTGCTCATCGATAGCCCAGTCATTAATGCATTTGCCGCGCCCGGTGGCATCGTCGGCATCAACTACGGATTATTCTCCTACGGCGAAACGGAGCATGAGATTTCAGCCATCCTGGCTCACGAACTAGCCCATTTGAGCCAACGGCACTTCGCCCGCGGTGTAGAGGCTGGCAAGAAAAACACCGTCATCAGCCTTGCCGGGTTGCTCGCCAGCATCGTATTGATGACGACCGTCGGTGCGGATGCAGGTCTCGCTGTGCTCAACACTAGCCAGGGAATTGCGCAGAGCAAGCAACTCAGTCACTCCCGCGCCCGGGAGGCGGAAGCAGATCGAGTTGGTATCGATACGCTGGTCGATGCGGGTATGGATCCTCGCGCCATGGCTTATATGTTCGAGCGCCTGGAACGGGCAAATCGATTTTCCGAAGACAGGATTCCGGAATTCCTGAGGACTCATCCGGTCACCAAGTCCCGTATAGCAGATGCCTACAACCAGACGAGGAGCTACGCGAAGAAAACATGGCCACTCAATCTTAATTTTCACCTGATGCGAGCACGGGTCACTGCACTGACCAGCAAGACACCGCAGGAAACCATTTTACGGTTCAAGGCAGGACTAAATGAACGGGAACCAGTGAAAAGAGACGCTAACCAGTATGGACTGGTTCTGACTCTCATCGAGAATTCGGAAATAGATGAGGCGATTCGTTTCCTTCGACCCCTTTTGGAAAAGTACAGGGACAATATTTTGTTCCGGATTGCAGAAGCAGATATTCACTCCCAGGCGGGGCGATATGCTCAGGCGCTTGAAATACTGGAGGCATCACTTGCCATTAATACCGGCAACTATCCACTTACGATGGCTTATGCCGAGACGTTGATCAGTGCAGACAGGCCGAAGGATGCCGGAGATCTGTTACTGACCCTGTCTGTTGAGCGAAAAAACGACACACATGTGTGGTATCTCCTTGCGGAAGCTTATGGTCTTGCTAACGATATCCCAGGGGTGCATCAGGCGAGAGCCGAGTACTTCGTGCTGAATGGAAATTTTGACCAGGCGATCAAGCAACTGGGTTTCGCACTCCCTCTGGTCCGTCGAAATTTTCAGCAGGATGCAAAGATCAAACAGCGAATAGAAGAAATCTGGAAGCTACGATCGAAACACCCATAGGAAACCTCTCACCGGTTGCCCTCCACAAACTGCACCATCCTTTCAAGCGGCAGCAACGCCCTGCTGGCAATATCCGGCTCAATGAGGATCTCGTTGTCACCCTTGATGAGTGTCGCCTCCAGATTATCCAGAGCATTCATCCCCATCCAGGGACAATGCGCGCAACTGCGGCAGGTCGCACCATGACCCGCGGTGGGTGCTTCGATAAAAGTCTTCTCTGGCGCTATCTGTCGCATCTTGTAGAAAATGCCCTTGTCGGTAGCGACGATAAAATGGGAATTGGGCAAGTCCCTGGCAGCATTGATAATTTGAGTCGTTGAACCCACCACGTCCGCCAGCTCTATTACCGCTTGCGGAGATTCGGGGTGAACCAGGACTGCAGCCTGCGGATACACATTCATAAGGTCACGTAATCCCTGCGCCTTGAATTCCTCGTGCACAATACAGGAACCATCCCACATCACCATGTCCGCGCCGGTTTCGTGTTGTATGTAGGCGCCAAGATAACGATCCGGAGCCCAGAGAATTTTCCTGTCCTCGTCCATCAGGTGTTCTACCACCGCCAGTGCATTACTGGAAGTCACCACCCAATCGGACCTTGCTTTAACCGCTGCAGAGGTATTGGCATAGACCACGACGATTCTGTCAGGGTGTTCATCACAAAACACTGAAAATTCGTCCACAGGACAGCCCAGATCCAGTGAGCAGGTCGCCTCGAGGGTCGGCATCAAAACCTGCTTTTCAGGATTCAGGATCTTCGCTGTTTCCCCCATAAACCTGACCCCGGCGACAACGAGAACTTCCGCCGTATGCTGATGACCAAATCTTGCCATCTGCAACGAGTCTGACACGCACCCACCGGTTTCTTCTGCCAGTGCCTGTATGGCATCATCGGTGTAATAGTGTGCCACCAGCACGGCGTTTCGTTCCTTTAACAGAGATTTAATGCGTTCCTTGTAATCCCTTTTCTGCCCAGCGGTCAAGCTGCTGATCCGGTGCAGGGGGACGTCAAAAGCAATATTACTCACGAAAGTCACTTGGTGATGATCGGATCATCCATTATAACCCAAGGACGGGCGCAAATAGACTTACTGCGGGTACCGTTATTTAACGTTAAACTTCGCGCTTCCAGTATTCCCGAGCTTTCCCGTTAACAGACAAGATGCAATGGACAGAATAGCTTTTCTCATCGCAGAAACTGACAGACTCAACGACGGAAATTATTTACGTTTTGGCAATGAACTTCGAGCACGGGGCTTTCATGTTACGTTTTGCCTGGTGGATTCTATTTCGCTACACAGATCAAATGTTATGGCAAGAGGTTTCACGATAGATCAAGATCTGGTCGCTGGCGACCCTATCCCTGCGCTCGAGGGTTTTGATCTCACGGCATTTTCACATCTGTGGCTATTGTCGCTCGGACTGCGGCGCAACTTCCTGGACAAGATGCAGCTTCTGTACTCAATCAGCAACAAGGTGTGCATCATCAATTCACTGGATGCGATCATGCATCTCAAGAGCAAGTATTTTCTGGCCAGCAGGCCGGAACAATTCAAGTATCCGACAACCTATGCCTCAACGGACCCGGATGAACTCTATCAAATCCTACGAAAGGGCGGCAGGTGGATCGCCAAACCACCGGCTGGAAGTCTGGGCCGGGAAGTTTTCCTGATCAGCAATGAGGACGCCAACGCCAGAGTAATTCTGGAATCCCTTTGCGGTCCGGACAATGACCAGTACACGCTGTTACAGGCGTATGTGGAAGAGATCGAACGGGGCGAAAAACGGGTTCTCATCGCTGGTGGAAAACCTGTCGGTCAATATCGCAGAATTGCGCAGAATGATCACCGCACCAACCTCATGCGCGGCGCAAGAAGCGAAGCCTGCGAGTTGACGAAGCAAGAGGCAAACTATTGCGAAATGCTGGGCGCTTTCCTCCTGGATTTCGGCGCTGAACTCGTCGGTATTGACCTGGCCTACCCCTGGATCATCGAATTCAACGTCATTAATCCCGGCGGCCTGCTCACCATTGAAGAACTTACCGGATGCGATCTGACCGCGACAATAATTGACAGGCTTGGCTTTGTTAGCGCGGATTCTTGAGTTTTAGGCACGAATCGGTATGATACCGCCCTTATTTCTATGGGCCGTTAGCTCAGTTGGTAGAGCAGCTGGCTTTTAACTAGTTGGTCCCGAGTTCGAGTCTCGGACGGCCCACCATTTTATTTATATCAAAGCATCGAACCCTGAAAAGGCTTCTCAATGATGGCGCGCATTTAGACATTAAAGAGTCTGAAAGATAATCTGACCTGAATACGACTCTATGGTGTTGTTAGTTCCGCTTCACCACTCTGATGAAGCCGCCAAAGAGTTTCTTCAGGTACAATAAGTATCAAAGAGGTAGAGGAGATACGGCGTCGAACTTGGCTCCGTCCGGGTTGGGCTCTTGATCACCACCAAATGTAAGTACATTGGTAGTCGAGTACCTGGTCCCGTCCCGACCTTCATAGGTTACCCTAGTTGTGTTGGTAAATTTATCCTGGTGCATGTTCTTATCCTGGCTACTCTGTATGTCTTCTTTGTTTACCGCAGTATCATCATATTGGCCGACCATATCGCTGTGTCCTTATAAGTTTCTTTTACTGCCAACCCTAATGCCATTAGCGTGCCAATCTGCTGAAAATACGGAATATCTAATTAATTCAATTAGTTATAGACTTTTGGAAGACGTTGGATCAGACGAAACCAACCTGTTCAAGTCGACGCCCAGTGACACTTTTTGTCTTTTATTGTCGTATCGCAGGATCACCGGGGTCCATCGGCAGCAACCATATAAGAATGAACCGAGAGAGTCTGTAAGCCGATTATAAGCATGTGGCAAAGCAGGTTAGGTTAAACGACCATCATCCATACCTTCGACACGGCGACATTCGCTGTTTATTTCACTTACAGAAATATATGGCCGATGATGGATGAAAATACCGATCGCCATTCTTTTCCTGAAAGCCCCGCAGCAATATGAAACCCTTTTTAAATCAATAAGTTAGTTGCACCGTCCTATCTGGCGTAATAATTGCTCTCATTACTGATAAGTCTAGCGAGGTAGTTGTCAATGGCGGGCCCTGTAGTCAGAATTCGATCTATCGTTGAGGAAGAAATTAGTAGCATCGAACATGGGCAGAAAGTTTCCAGGTTCGTGCAAGTACCTCCCGGTGCGATTGGCAAGGGTATAAAACTTTACTTTACTTTAACGATTGTAAATGAAGGCAATGAGGTCGCGACCAATGTCACGGTTGACAATCCGATCCCACCGGGCACTTTTTACGCAATCGGTTCAGCGACGTGTGAGGAGGGTGTTGTATCCTGCTCCGATGATGAGGGCGTGTCTTTTCACAGCGAAAATGAACAGCTGTCTGCCAGACATCACTGTACAGATATCCGATGGGTCATTGATGATCTGCCACCGGGGAGCAGCTGCAAACTGGGCTTTCAGGTCATTGTCGGTAATATAGCAGCTTCCGCAAACTTCTGGACCATCTTCATACGGCGGATTCTGTCGATGCTTCCCAAAAGAGAAGCGAGAAGGCAGAAGAGAGTGCCTGAAGCATTTAACACCGCCAACATCCGGTAACTACTGACGGGTTACACGTGTGTCTGCGCCGTCAACTCCGTTCAAGATGACAAAAAGCGTCATCTTGATAGACTCAAGTAAAAGCACCCACGGAAAACCAAAATGGAACTGACGACGATCGTTTATGAGAAAAAAGGCCCTGTCGCTTACGTCACGCTCAATCGACCGGAGAAGCTCAACGCCATGAACGAAACGATGCACCGGGAACTGGGTGAGGTCTGGGCTGACTTTCGCGATGATGACTCACTAAAAGTCGCCATCTTGTCCGGTAACGGCCGTTGTTTCAGTGCCGGGGCGGATCTGTCCGGCGGTGTTCCCGACGAGTATAAATACACGGGTGAATTCCCGGATATTACGCAGACGCAAAAAATCTACAAGCCCATCATCTCCGCCCTGCACAGTCATGTCGTCGGGTACGGCTTGTGGATCGCCCTGGATACGGATATCAGGATCGCAACCGAAGACACCTCATTCTGGCTGCCGGAACCGCAATGGGGCATCGCCACAATTCCCTGTGCCTGGTTTCCCAAAATCATGCCCTGGGCAATTGCCTCCGAGCTACTCCTGCTGGCAGAACGAATCAGCGCACAACGTGCCTATGATGTCGGCCTGATCAACAAGATCGTTGCCAAGGATCAACTGATGATCGAGGCTGAAAAAATAGCAAATCGGTTTTGTGAACTAAGCCCGGTTGCCGTGCAAGGGATGAAAGAATCAATGATCCGCGCTTCATCGCTGGACTACGGCGCCATAGACCAGATTACTGATTCTGTACAGACCCGGGTAATGAATTCCGAAGACCGCAAGGAAGGCGCCAGGGCATTTATCGAGAAGCGAGCCGCCCAGTGGTCAGCCAGATAAATCGACCCTTTCCCGTTACTCGCAGCTGACCTTGTCCTTCAGATAGGATTCAGCGAGTTTCGCAACGGATCTGCCTTGCTGCTGTTCAATCACCTGCTTAAGCAGGTCTGCTGCACGATCGCAGTCCCCCATAAGATGGTAAACCTTGCCAAGTTTGAATAGAGCATCCGGGACTTTGCGGTGATCGGGGAAAAACGTGACAACCTGCGCCAGAGCTTGCCTGGCACTGTCGTAATCCGGATCCGGTTTCGCAACGTAGACTTCACCCAGCCAATAGTATGCATTGGGTGCATAATTGCCATCGGGATATCCCGCGATCACTGCTTGCAACTGCGTTATGGCAAGGTCATATTGCCGGTTTCGTATCAGTTCCAGGGCCATTTCGTACAGGGGTTTTTCATCGGTTCCGGTAGCATCAGGAACCCCTGAAACCGCACCTGATCCTGTCTCACCGACTGTTACGCCATAGCGAGGACCTGCTTTTCTGTCACCCATCTGCTGACGTAAATCCTGGAAACGCCCATCCAATTCAAGATAACGATCTTCCTGGGTGGCGCGCATCCTTTTCATCTGGTGGTTTAATTCTTCCACAAGACCGCGTAGTCCCATCACTTCCCTTTGCAATAACTGCAATTGGTATTGACCTTCCAGGCCATTTATCCGGGGGGCAGGATCTTCATCTATTGGCATCCGGTAGGGCACCATTTCAGAAGCTGTTACGATAGTAGCCGTGTTTTCTGCAGATAAAGATTCAACTACAATCGGATTTTGTGCTGCCTGCACGAGCGGCGAACTAACGGCGATAGGAAACAGTAAAATCAAAAATGGTGTGCCACCTGTGGGAAACAGGCGAAACACACCACTAAAAGCCGAGCTGGACCGCGGGCGAAAATCGATCATGGGATGCCCGCGGGTTGTTAACGATAAACGATTTCTACGCGCCTGTTCTGCGACCACGCACTCTCGTTGTGACCTGAATTCACCGGTTTCTCTTCACCGTAACTGACGACTTCAACCTGAGAGCGTAATGCGCCCTGGGCAACCAAGTACGCCCGGACGGCATTAGCCCGGCGCTCACCAAGAGCCAGATTGTATTCCCTGGTTCCTCGTTCATCTGCATGACCCTCAAGCCTGACTTGCAGCATGCTGTTGCCAGAGAGCACTTTTGCATGTCTGTTTAACTCTGAATGACCCGCTCTCTTGACGATGGCCTGGTCAAAGTCGAAATGGAAAATACCCGTTAATGTTTCCGTTGCACTGCCCATTTCATCCAGCGGTACTACTATCTTGCCACGATCTACCATGGGCTTGGCCGGTTCCGGAGTCGGTTCAGGCTGGGTTTCAGGCACCATCGCCTCGGCGGGAGCCTCTGTACCCGGATCCATCCCGGGGCCATCGTCGGGCTCATTACTGGCGCATCCAGCCAACAACACAGCTGTGAGGCCAGCTACAAACAAGCCACGAATTTTAGTTATTCCCATGATTAGCTCCTATTGCTCAAAGGACCAAATACCTGTCGTCGACGCAATGTATACGACCAACAGGCCTACATGCGGATTAAACCACAAATTTATCGGCAAATTCACGTATCCCCATCAATTTGTCTCCCTTTTAGACAAACCCGGGAGACCTTGTATCGACCGGCTATCGGGAATCGGATTAAATATTCTTCTCTTTTTTGGTGACCAGGCAGGTTCACGTACATCCCCCTCACTGGAGGGTAAATTGAACTTTACGCCACCATCAATTGAAACAGCCGCAAGAATTCCCCGATCATTTAACAAGGTGGCATAGATCAGCATACTGCCATTGGGGGCGACGCTGGGAGATTCATCCAGTTCGGTTTCGGTCAGCACGTTTAACCTGCCTGTTTTCAGGTCCAGATAACTGATATGAAATACGCCGTTCCTGCGGTGCACCATCACCAGGCCGCTTCCATCAGACAGCAAGCTCGCCTTGGCGTTGTAATCGCCTTCAAATGTCAGCCGCTCAATCTGGAAGTCTCTGAGCCGTATCTGGTAAATTTGCGGTTTGCCGCCCCGGTTTGATGTGAAGATGATAGCCTCCCCATCTGCAGTCCAGGAGGGTTCTGTATCAATCCCATAGTGGTGCGTGATCCGCCGCAAACGCCGGGTGTCTAAATCGAGGATATAAATCTCCGGATTACCATCTTTCGAAAGCACTATCGCCAATTGTTTGCCATCTGGTGAGAACGCCGGTGCACTATTTAATCCTGAAAAATCTGTTATCTGCTGTTTCCTCCCTGAAACAAGATCCTGAATATAGATTGCGGGTCGAGAGTCCTTTTCAAAAGAAACATAGGCAATTTTATTTCCATCCGGAGACCAGGTCACAGACAACATTGGTTCTTCCGATTCCATTATCGTTGTCACCCTGTGACCATCCGCATCAGCTACATTCAATCGAAATAAACGATTGTCATCTGGTCCGGTTACTGTGATGTACATGATCTGGGTTGAAAAGGCGCCTTCGATGCCCGTTAATTTTTCGAATACAACATCGCTGACATAGTGGCCCATGTCTCGCAACTCAAGCTCGTTACCAACGATGGTTACACTCGCATCAACAGATTGCTTATAGACATTGAGCAACTCAAAATGCAATTCAATTCCATTTACCACAGTTTTCAAATTACCAATGACGAGGTAATCGATATTGAGTAATCGCCAATCGCGGAAAAACACCTCACCTGCATGGCGTGGCAGGCTCAGCATCTGCTCTACCGGCAGCGTGTAAAAGCGACCGCTCAGCTTCAGGTCCGCATTGATGACTGCCGTCACCTCCTGCGGCAATCTCCCCCGGCCCCGCCAGCCAAAGGGGACCACTGCCACACGAACTGCATTGTCGACGCCCTTGGTCACCTCGATGCGCAACTCTGACCTGGCAGGAAAACTCACCACAACCGATAGGAACAGGATGATTGCTAAAACAGGTTTCATTGTCAGATCACATACATCTACATCGAATTGAACTTTTTAAGTTACAAACGCAGGTCTTCGGGCCTGAACAGCACGGTGAATTCCCTGAAGTTGCGCTCAAACTGCCTGGATTGACGCGGCACCTGGAACCTCTCAATCTTGCGCACGGCGAGCAGCGCAGAACGATCAAAAGCATCATTGCCACTGGATTCTTCAACCACCACGTTGACCACTTCACCGGTCGGTACTAGAAAAACCCGAAGCAATGCCTCCATGCCATTTCTCGCACTCGGCGGTCTTGACCAGTTTTGAACAATGTCTCGCTGAATCTGTGACGCATAGGCAAGCGCCTTTTCATCATCCGTGATTGCCCGCCGGTAATCCTGCTCTTCCAGTACTGACAGGGTCAGGCGTTGTTCCATTTTTAATCTTTCGACCTCGGTAAATTCAATTTCAGAGTTTGTCACCGTGATCGTCTTTTCCTCTTGATTGAGAGCCTCCTCTTCTTTTATTCGTTCAGCGATCTGTTTTTCAAGGTCAAGCCGTTTGGCTTTTTCGATAGCTTCTCGCTTCAGTCTTGCCTTTTTTTCCTCCCCCCGGCGCATGGATATCCGGGTTTTTTGTTCGGCATCTTTCCTGGCTTGTTCCTGCCTTTTTTTTACCGCATACGGATTTTCCCGCACTAAAGTAGCTTCAATGTAATAACGCTGGGTGGACAAGGATTCAATAATTTCATCGTCTCCCCAGTTCAACATCAACAGACCGACCACCAGGGCATGAAAGCCAAACGCCAGGATGGATGAAACGATGTAACTAACGGTTGTGCTCATTGCTTCGGCGGCTCCGTGATAAGACCTACGCTTTTTGCGCCTGCTGATTGCAACACGTTCATCAAGTTGATAACGATGCCATAGTTGAGGCGTTTGTCTCCTTCCACCAGCACCCTGATATCCGGATTGGCACTAATGATCTTGTTGGCGCGCTCAGCAATCAGTGACAGTTTCACTGCCTCTTCGTTATCCCCAACATTCATATAATAGGTGCCGTCCACTTTCACAGAAACTACCAGCATAGGCTCGTTATCACTCACCTGAAGTGGGCCGCTGATCGCCTCCGGCAGATCGACCTTGATACCTTGAGTCATCAGAGGTGCGGTCACCATGAAAATAACCAGCAAAACCAGCATGACATCAATATATGGGACTACATTGATCTCCGACATTAACCTGCGTCTGTTTGCCTTCGCCACGCCACTAACTCTTATTGTGGGCAGCGCGATAAAGAATGCTGCTGAACTCGTCCGTGAAAGCATCAAAGCGGTTCACAATTATCTCCACCTGGGCTGAATATCGATTGTATGCAATCACCGCAGGAATCGCGGCAAAGAGACCAATTGCCGTTGCAATCAGGGCTTCCGATATTCCAGGTGCAACCACTGACAGGCTCGCCTGATTGGCGCCGGCAAGGCCGCGGAATGAATTCATAATTCCCCACACCGTACCAAACAAACCGATATAAGGGCTGGTCGAACCTACCGTCGCCAGGAAGGGTAAATGTGTTTCCAGACGTTCCTCTTCCCGGGACAGAGCAACGCGCATGGCCCGCTGCACATTTTGCATCACCCTGTCAGCATCGGTGTCTTTTTGCTGTCTTGAGCGCGTGAATTCCTTGAACCCCGATGTAAAAATGTTTTCAACGCCAATGGGTTCTTCTTCCCGCGCTTCCATGTCCAGATAAATCTGGCGCAGGTCTTTTCCAGACCAGAACTCGCTTTCAAACTCCATTGCTTCACGCTTGATCGCGGCCAGTGCAAAGCCCCGCTGGAAAATCATGATCCAGGAAGCAAGAGAAGCAATGATCAGAATCGCCATCACCACCTGCACAACAGCGCTGGCATTGAGAACCAGG
>JACZXW010000040.1 GCA_022571415.1 Pseudomonadota bacterium | reverse complement strand
GCCAGCGGTTTTACCAACGAGGGCACAATTACCCTGGACAACGCAAATCTGAACGAGTTTCGAAACGCAGAGATCACGATCGATACAGGGACGCTAGTCAACAATGGTTTAATTGAGTTTCTTGACTCTAATGGCAGGGAAGGGGGTCGATTTATCCGGGGAAACATTACCAACAATGGCACGATTGACGTTCAGTACGGAAGTGAAATCAGGATATATAGTGCAACATTTGATACATCCGAAGGAACAATAAACGTCGCTGCCTTGCAGCAACTGGATATTGCCGTCAGCACGCTCGGAGGCACTACTGTTATCGGAACCAACACTCAGCTGACAGGAACCGGTGAAATATTATTCTCGGGTGGTACCAGCTCCAATGCACATTTTATTAACATCTCCAGTGACTTTGTGCTCACTTCATCGATGCCTACATGGACATTAAGTGGCCTTGTGATTTTCACTGGCAGCGGCACAACGCTTACCATTGATACAGGCGCAACACTCACACTCACTAATGATGACATCAACACTTCAACGTTTGTCAACGACGGCACGCTGATTGTTTCCAACGGTGACAGTGGCATGACGGCGGCATTTACAAATCAGAATATTCTGCGCATTGAAGGCGATGATACAGATGGCACCTTGACTGTCACCAGCGGACTGATCAACACCGCCACTGGCACGATCACCATCGACACGGTTGATACCGGCAGCGTAAGGAACCAGCAGCTGACAGTTACAACAGGCACCCTGAACAATCAGGGAACGATTGACACGGCAGACTCTGGTTCCTTCGGCGGCACCAGAACAATAAATGCAGACATAAATAACTTTGGGGTAATCAATGTCATAGAGAATCTGATAATTACCAGCACATCCTTTACTAACGAATCCACCGGTGTTATCACGATATCCGACACGAAAACGCTTTTCTTGACAGGGTCGACTTTCAATAACGATGGCTCAATTGTGCTGCAAGGATCCAGCGCGTCTACTACGTTAGATCTTTCGGGTTTGACTAGCTTTAACAATAACAGCGGTGGATCTATTACTGGGACTGGAACCATCGTAAATAGCGGAATCATCTCGGGTGCAGGAACGATCACCCTATCACCCGGCGCATCACCGGGAACTTTATATTTTGATGGGGATTTACACGCCAACCTCTCTCTTCTGATCGAACTAGGAGGTCCCGACGCCGGTTCAGAATACGACCAGGTTATCGTTGGCGGAACTGCAACCTTGAGCGGTGATCTGAAAGTTACGATGTTAAGCGGATACATTCCTGCGATCACGAGTATTTACATTGTCTTTGCTGCTGCAACCCTGGAGGGTTCATTTGGCAGCATTTCAGGACTGGACACTAACAGCAGCATTGTATTGGACGTCAACTACACAGCCAACTCTGTCGAACTTACGGCTATCTCAACCACATCTATTGGAACCAGCGGATCAGATTTCCTGATTGGAGATGGTCAACAAAACGTCATTGTCGCCGGCGCCGGTGACGACGTGATTATCTCGTTGGGTGACAAAGATATTATCTATGGTCAGGCTGGCGATGATCTAATCACTGTGAATGCAGACTTCAAACGGGTTGATGGCGGCGATGGTGTCGATACACTCGCTCTTACTCAAAATATTGACTTTAGACAGATGCGAGGAAGTCGAGTAGACAACGTGGAAATTATCTCCCTTGATGACAATGATGCAGATATTATTGATCTGGATGGAAAGGCAATTATGCGCATCGTCGATGGTGACAATGATCTAACGGGCATCGCGAACAGTCTTGTGGTCCTGGGTAACAGTGGAGATGAAGTCAGGTTAGAAGGAAATTTTGTCTCTTCGGGAGAAATGCTGTTGGACGCAGGTCGAGGTGAGGAAGTATTCAGATTGTTCACGAATGGCGATGCAACGTTATTGGTCAGCGATGAGATTTTACTTAAGGTAACTTCTACAGATGGCATCCTGTCCGAGTTTGAAGCTAAAAGTGACGTGGGTACGGATGAAAAGGGCGATCATTTGCTCGATAGCGAGATGGTTTTAAGCGCATCCATCCTGGAAAGCAGTATCGATCTCAGCCATGTCTCAAGCTTGACAAATCCGCAAGAGTCTGCACCACTCTATAAGCTAGCACTGAATATTGCGGATGTACTGTACAATGAGAATGCTGCCGATAATGTCATCCTGGAGTTCTACCAGTTGGATGGGCCGCAGACTCTGTTCGGGGAATCAGGTGTAGACGAATTCCCGACGGCATCAGAAGGATCGGATAGTGAACTTTTATCAAAATTGAGCCTGATCGGAAGTGCAACCGAGGGAATTGATTTCTCCAATTTGGGCCTTTTATCCAGTAGGGCCTCTGGTGAGAAATCCACACCCATGGTCATCAGTGTGGAAAACATTCTCGACGTGAACGACGGAGCCATGGATCAGTTGCTAGCAAATCTGGCTGACTCGAATTCCGATCAGGGGCTGGCGGTAAATCCCGTGATGCCGGAATTGATTTCAGCGCAGCAAGAGGCTTCTGCGAGCTACATAAACTACGCTCACACATTGGAAAGCATCCTGGGGATGCTTCAGACTGAAACCGATCAAATCGTTTAATTCACTAACGACGTTGCCATCCCGGTGATTGATTTGTTGCCTGCATCACTATATGAGTGTGTAGTCTATGACATCATTGAAGAATCGGGACGGGAACATCATGGCTAAAGAATTTGCGCAAAGAGTCCTTTATGAAATAAAGGACAGGGTCGCAACCATCACACTCAATCGTCCGGACCGACTCAACGCTTTTGACAGTGCCATGTATGAAGGCGTCAACAGCGCGTTAACTGCTTTTCGTGATGATGGAGATGCCTGGGTGGCGGTCATCCAGGCGGCGGGGGAGCGGGCGTTTACCGTGGGCGCAGATGTCAACGCGCTCAATGAAAATGCAAAAAAAGGAATCACCACGGGACTCGGCTCCCTGCTTATTGACAAGGAAATGGTGACCGATAAACCGATGATTGCCGCGGTTCACGGCTACTGTGTGGGTGAGGGGGTCAACCTGGTCCTGGGTTGCGACATGATATTTGCCGACACCACGGCTCAATTCATGATTTCGGAAGTACGCATCGGTGTGAATCCTGTCGATATTCCACTGAAACTGGCAAAGCGGTTGGGTTACGCCAAATCGTTTGCTTTTCTCTCCCCGGGCGAGGCAAAGGATGCGCAATGGGCGAGAGCAGCGGGCCTGATTGAAAATGTCAGCGAGGCAGGCAAGGTGCAGCAGGACGCATTCGAGTTTGCACTGCGACTGGTGAATGAGTGCGCGCCGCTGGCGCTTCGTGCGCAGAAGGCGACCCTGTGGCAGGCCGTGTTTAATAATGAACAGGCCGCGCGCGAGCTGGGTGATGAACGTCGCACCATGATTCGCCTGTCGGATGATTATGCCGAGGGCAGGCAGGCTTTCATGGAAAAACGAAAACCGAATTTCAAGGGTAAGTAACAAGCATCACAGAAAATTTTGGCTCGCTTACGTCAAATATTTTCTGGAATTTTTATCAAAACAAATCAAGTTACTCGTCTGTTGTTTCACTAATCTCAAGCATCGATGATAATCCGCTCATTCTTTTAGCAGATCGCTGCAGCGCCCCCGCCCAGGTTGTTTCATTGACATAGATCGTAATCGAAAGTCTGGCCCTGGTGATGGCGGTATAGATCAACTCCCGGGTCAGTAATTGCCTGGTGGCAAGGGAGGTCGGGTCGGGCAGTATCAATGTTACGTGATCAAATTCCGAACCCTGTGATTTATGTATGGTCATGGCAAAACAGGTTTCATGGGGTGGCAGCCGTGATGCAAGGTAGAGCTTTACATTACCCGTCGCGTCAATAAACGCGGTCTTCATCTGGTTGTCTTCGGGGTCATCGAGACAGACGCCGACATCACCGTTGAACAATTCGAGGTTGTAGTCGTTGCGCATAATGATGACAGGGCGGCCATGATAAAAACGTTGATCGAGGGGTTTTAGCCCCCTGGATTCCAGGTGGTCTTCGATCACCTTGTTCAATGCCTCGACCCCCAGTTCCCCATCCCTGAAAGGGCAGAGGATACGGATCGATTCAAAATTCGAGAGCAGGGCAGATGCATCGGTTGTCGAATCCTGCAACAGCGTCTCATATTCAAGGTAGTAGGAAGTGATCTCACCGCGTAAATTGCCTGCGTTTAAGGACTCAAGAGTCAACACGCGCACTTCATCGTCATCGCTGGATGCTAATTTCAATTCGCCTGATTGAATGTTATCTGCCAGTTGTCCGATGCCGCGATCCCTGGAAAAGCGATAGCTTGTCTCGAAGTGGCAGATGGCGTCATTCAGGCTGTGTTGCTTTTTGCTCACGGGTAAATCTACGTCCAGCAATTGCCTCGCCAGCGCTGAAAATTTCGAACTGAAACCGGGACGATCACGGCACAGATCCGCCAGTACATTTCCGGCTTCAACCGATGGCAGTTGATCCGGGTCTCCAATAAGCAGGAGCCGGGTATGATCCGGCAAGGCGTCCAGCAAACGGTGCATCATGGTCAGGTCTACCATTGACACTTCATCGACGATAAGAAAGTCTGCCAGGATGGGGTTATCGTGATGGTAGCGAAAACTCCTGCCGTTACTGCGCATGCCGAGCAGCCGGTGCAGCGTCTGTACCTTCGTGGGGATAACGTCCCTCGTATCCTGCGGTAATTGCACCAGAAATTGCTGTATGGATTCTGCCAGTCGCATCGCAGCCTTGCCGGTTGGTGCGGCGAGTTTGATGACCAGTTCTTTATCATTCTCGCGCAGCATCGTTAATATCTTTGCCACTGTACTGGTTTTGCCGGTTCCGGGACCGCCGGTGACAATGATCAGTTGTTGCGTCATCGACTGTAGCGCCGCGATCTGCTGCCAGTTGATGGTGCCAGCGGATGGACCGAAATATTTTACAAGTTGATCCTTTAGATGATCAGGGGGGGTCAGTGCGTTGTTGCGAGCGGCCAGCGCTTTTGCCACGCTGGATTCATATTGATAGTAACGATGCAGATAAAGCTGGTCATCTTTCAGAACCAGAGGTGTCGGCTGCTGCCCGTCGCCGACCACGGATAGGTTCGCCAGTTCCTCAACCAGTGACCTTGGCTGTCCGGACAGATCCAGGCAGCTGTGCTGCAACGACAGGGCGCGGCTGAGTTGCGCGATGAGATCAAGAATTTCCACGCTCATCTCCGGTGAATATCGCCGCATCAGTTGGCTGAACTCTGCATCAACGGGTCTTGTTTCGCCGGTAATGAGAGACATCACGTTTTTCCACCCAGAACGTCATCGAATCGTTGCAGCAACTGTTCATCAGGCTTATCGAAGAAAACGCCAGAGAGTTTCTCCCCGTTCATGCCTCTCAAAAACAGATACTGCACACCGCCAAAATGATGTTCGTATTGATAGTCGGGTAATTTCGACCCAAGAAATCGATTCAGTGCAACGCAATAAATCAGGTACTGGAGGTCATATTGGTGCTCTGCAACCGCTTGCTTGAGATGTTCCCTGGCGTAGAGTTCGGTTCTATCCCCCAGGTAGTTTGATTTGTAGTCAATAAGGTAATAGCGATCCTGATGACGAATGACAAGGTCGATGAGCCCGGTCATCATGCCTTGTAACCTGGGTATTGAAAGAGGTTGCGCGGATTGCATATAGCCCCCTTTTTGCAGTTCCGCGAGGAAATTCACTTCCGCGTTGAGCGGGAAATGAAATTCCAGCTCATTCAGACGATCCTTAGCCGGTATATCCGCGAGCCTGAGTGAGCCGTCTGCCGTAATCGGTGTCCGCAGGATGTCTTTGAGCCAATCCAGTAACACCCGGCTCCATTTGTCCTGATTATCGGTAATGCCAATGTGATTCAGGCATCTGTCGCACTGATCTTTTTTTGAAGCATCAGAGGCTGCGAAATCCAGGTTTTCCAACAGGTCGTGTAAGGCGACGCCTACCCTTGGACCCCGCGGGAAGGTGAATCGATTGAATTGCTCCGTGGGTTGCGTTGCCTCTGATTCGACATCGTCATCGCCAAAGCCGGTAATGGTGACTGCTTGACTGGAGTCTTCTTTTTTCTTGATGAGCCGCGTAACACCAGTATAACTGTGCAAACGCCAGTGATCGTTAATTCTGGGCAGGTCGGGCGGCAGTACGAGTGGAATGGTGGATGTGTTGTCCACCAGGCGTGTGGTTTCGGATTCCTTCACTGAATCAATTTCAAACAACGCTTTCGGATAATCCTCAAGGTGCTTTAGTATTGCAGCACTATCGTTTTCAGCGGCTGCGATATTAAGTAGTCTCGCCAGTGCAGATCTGGGGAGGTGGCTGTTGTTGGGTATCCCGAGACAGCAGTGGTGCCTGGCACGGGTAATCGCGACGTACAAAAGACGCATATCCTCGGCTACGCTTTCGCGCTGAGCCTGGGCGCGATGACTTTTATTTGCGCCAAATTCTATGCAGGTCTCGAATCCGTCTTCGCCTTCCCGGTGAAACAGGGCGGGTTCTCTCGCGGGGATGCCCCGCCAGAAGCCCGCAAAAGGAATATACACTATGTCGTATTCCAGACCTTTGGCCGCATGCATAGTGACGATCTTTACCAGATTTTCATCGCTTTCCAGGCGCAGCTGCCGTTCTTCACCTGCAACCGTGTCCGCGGCGATCTTTTCCCGCGTGAACCAATTCAGCAGTCGATGCATACCCGGTGCGATGGCAGATCTCTGTTGCAGTAATTCTGAAAGGTGACGGAGGTTGGTAATCTGTCGTTCGCCATCGGGCAGGCCGAGCCATTTTTCAGCGATTTTTCTACGAACGATAAGGGATTCAATCATCGGTGCGACATCCCGAGTTGCCCACAGCTGATGATAATCCAGAAATTCCTGTGTCACCCGTTGTTGCAGAATCACATCGTGGTTCAGTGCATCAATTTCAGAAATATTGGATTGCATGAGGGGTGTTGCCAGAGCGGCCTTGATGGCGCGGTCGTTAGTGGGTTCAAGCACGGCCTGCAATATATGTTTAAGGTCTGCGGCGGTGTCCTGCAGGAAAACACTCTCCAATGTCACGTACACACTCCGGATACCCCGTTCAGACAAAGCATCTCTGGCAGCTCGTGCATCGTTTTTATTCCGCACCAGAAAGGCAATTTGTCCGGCGTTGACGGGTTTATCATCGATAAGTGCATTATTTTTAGCCGCCAGTGATAGCAGTTTTGACACCTGCTCCGCGGCATGTTGCATCACCAGGACCCGCGCATCATCTTTGCGCAGTGTTTTTTTCTCACCTGTAGCGAGAAACAGTGAGAAAGGCTTTTGCTCCACGCCATCTACCGTAAAAGACAATGAGGAAGATTCTCCGGACGCGCTAACAGTCAAAAATGGTATGTCGGTATCGTTGTCAAAGATGTCCGCCTTGTTAAACAGGAAATTAACCGCGGCAACCAGTGGTGCTGATGAGCGCCGGTTAGTATCAAGGGAATGCAGATGATCCCCGGTGTCCCGCTTGGCGTTAATGTAGGTAAAAACATCTGCGCCACGAAACTGGTACACGGCCTGTTTAGGATCTCCGATCAGGAACAGGCTTTGTGGCCCGGGGGAGGAGCTTTCCGCTGCGCCTTGAGCGTAGATAGCCTTGAAGATGCCGTATTGGATGTCATCAGTATCCTGAAATTCATCAACCATGGCACAGGGATAGCGGTTAGCCAGTTCGGATGCGAATCCGGGGCTGGAGGTAACGGCCTGAAACAGTTGTGTTAATAAGTCATCTACTGTGAGCTGGTTGGATTCGGTCTTGTAGCGATTAAGGTTCTCGATCATCTTGCGGCTGACTTGCCGCCAGAGGTTAGCCGTGACCGCTTCCGTTATTTCGCTGGATCGCCATATCTCATCGATTAATTTGAGGCAGTGATGATCGGGGACATGATTCCCGGTGAGGATGGATGATTGCAGAGTGTCTGCCGACCAGTTTTTCCAGAGAGGGTTTTCAGGGTCGGTTGAAGTCAGGTCCAGACAATAGGCGGTCATCTTGTCGAGGTCTTTCAGACATTTTCGATTGGCTTTGAATCCCGCATTCGTGATAATTGCAGGGAGGTCATCTGCAAGCCACAGGCGTTTCGCCTCGGTAATATTGTCGGAGAGTGTTTGTTGCCCCAGCGATGTATCAGTTGCGGCCGGTAACATGGTGAGGTTGTGGCGGAACAGGAATCCTTTAATACCGGCTAACAGCCTATCGGGATTTGGCCAAAGCCGCAGCGCGATATTCCTCTCAAAGGGTTCAAGCGTCAGGATTTCCTGACGAAAGCAGTCCTCGCTCGCTATTTCAAGCAAGTGGTCGCGATCACCATCAAGATTCTGCTCAAACAATACACCGGTCTCGAAGCTCTGCGCTTGCAACACCCTTGCGCAAAATCCATGAATAGTGAAGATGGCTGCTTCGTCCATGAGCTGAATGGCGGATGCGAGTAAGCGCGAGTCGCGACGGTTATCCTCGCTCACGTCGATAAGATGTTGGATGAATTGATCGTCTGATTGCCCTGACCGGAATGCTATCTTTGCTTCGAGGAGTCTTTTACGGATTCGACCGCGCAGTTCTTCGGTCGCGGCGATAGTGAAGGTCAGTACTAGAATTTCGTTCACTGCCAGCGGGCGCTTCATGGCGGTGCTATGTCCGAGTAATAATCGTAAATATAAACTGGTGATGGTGTAGGTTTTACCCGTACCGGCACTTGCTTCGATCAGCTGCTGTGACTCCAGCGGGAAGGTTTCGGCGTGAAGGATGTTCATCTTTTTTCCCAGTAGGGCAGCAGCGTGCCATAAACCTGTTGCGCGCGCGCGGCAAAGGTGGCGTCCAGGTCTTGTGGCAGAGCAAACAGCCTTGACCAGTAGATGTCCTTGTCCTCAGAATAATCGCTGTTGTTCCATTTTCGGGTAGCCGCATCCCTGGCAACCGCGGCATCGTCTGATTTTTGCAGGGTCTCGAAAAAACTAAAGGCGGCTTCCGGCGGGAAGCAAAGGGGCGAGACGAGACCCTGGCGATAGAGGTCTGCCAGTTGCTCGAGGTAGGCGATGGCATCGGTGCGGGAGACAGGTCTCATTCGATTGGTTTCAGCGCTGTCTTTCCCGCCGGAGGTTTTACCGCGGGAAATGGAGATGGTTTCCTTATTCTGACCGGCGGCGCTGGCGAATAAATGGTTGATCCAGATTTCCAGCAGGTGTTTTTTCCTCAGCTCACCGCAGCGATAATTCAGGATAAAGGAATCGCCCACGTGATCAATGTGTCCTTGTACGGTTGAACCGGAAAGGCTGATACTGCCCTGGAATTTCCCCCCGGCCTGTGCGAGAAAACCCTCAATCGACCTGTAGATATTTTGTGCGTTCTGTAATTCCCGCTGCAGGTAAACTTTCCCGCTGGGGCTATCCATGACGAATCCAGAAGCGACCATTTCGTCTTGCCATCCCCGAATATCCTCGCCCTTCACCAGCGCCTGCAACGCGGAATCCGATAGCTGATAGCGTGCCAGGTTATCAAGGGTGAAGGATTCAGACTCCTGTAAATCGACCTCATTATTTTCGAAGTAAATACCCAGCCTCTGTTGCAGGAAGAACTTGCCACTATGCCGGAAAAACGCAACAAGCTGTCCGATAGACTCAAGTTCCAGTTCAACTGGCGTTTCGAGGTCACCATCGATAAACGGGTGTGTTTGCTCTTTATCTGGTGAAGCATTTTCCGGGGGCGCACTTTTTTGCAGTGCGTCGTACCAGTGTTTCTGAAACGACGTGAGATCCTTTCCCTGAAAGTAACGGCGACTAAACGGCTGCAATGGATGTATTACGGTATTGATGGAATCGAATACCTGGCTGGTATAGTCCACCAGCTCGCTGACAACAACAGAGGGGGGCTTTTCCTGGTTGTTCTTCAACGCCCTTCCTTCATAACTGATGTAAAAAATTTCCCTCGCGGAGAGCATCGCTTCCAGAAACAAATAGCGGTCATCCGCGCGGCGAGAGCGATCCCCTTTCCTCGCTCCCGCAATTGGCATCAGATCAAGAGAGAAGGGGTGGTCTTCCCTTGGGTATTCCCGGTCATTCATTCCCAGGAGGCACACCACCTTGAAAGGAATACTGCGCATGGGCACGAGGGTCGCAAAGGTTATTCCACCGGATATAAACCCCATGGATGATTGGGTCACGGCTAACTGCTGATTGATCCAGTATCGCACCAGTTGCCCTGAAAGATCACCCTCGATGCCACAGGACCGCGTATCATCCACCAGCTTCTGCAGCAGTGTCTGGATCATTGACAGATCCAGTGCTTCTTCGTCCAGGGGAATAAACAGCTCTGTGAGTAGAGTGTTAATCGCTGTCTGCCAGGCGGACGCGGTTTTAGGCGTAGCAAGCTGTTGCCTGAAGTCGTCGATTAACTGAACGATCTGGCAAAGTGTACCCAATAACTCGGCGTCGCCGGATTCCAGGTCGAACGGATAGTCGCCTTCGAAAATACCATTGCTGCTGTCCATCGTCATGCCTAACAACAAACGGTCCAGGCCGAATCGCCAGGTGTTCTGGTGGTTTTCCGGCACCTGCCAGCGCTTTGATTTTGCCGGGCCATCCATCTCCCAGCGGATTCCTGTACCGCTGATCCAGTAGGAAATGGTGTTAAGTTCCTCTTCCCCGAGTTTGAATTTTCTGGCGATTGCCGGGACTTCCAGAAAGTCCATAATGTCGACGCTGGTCAACCTTGAGTCCTGCAGTTCAAGCAGCTTGCTGAAGCTCCCCACCAGGGCTGACTGCTGGATGAGGGAGCGATCTGCAATGCCATAGTGGATTTTATTCTTGAATACTGAATGGATAAAGGGTGTGTAGTCGGCCACATTGGGCGTCATCACAATGATATCGGCGGGTGTTATTTGCGAGTTGGCATTGAAGATCAACAGCAACTGATCGTAGAGAATTTCGATTTCCCGTAGTTTGCTATGGCAGCTGTGCACCTGGATACTGCGATCCTCTTCGTTTAGGCGGACTTTCCCCGGCGGTTCGGATCCGAATTGGCCGCCAAACTCCAGATTCAGGATATCGTTCTGCAGGAAGCCGAGGGCGGTGTCATTTGATGTTTCTACAAACGCATCAAACGCATTGACGCCGTCAGTTTCGAGTATCAGTTCCAGAAATTCCCTCCCCATCTTGCCGAATGATGCGAGAAGCGGATTGCCAACTTCGAGGTAATCTTCCTCTTCAAGTGGTCCGGTCTTGGCGATTAACTCCCTGACTGATCTTTTTGCCAAGTCTTTTTTTGAGACAATATCACCCCAGTAGTGTCGGCAGGGGTTCATGAAGTAGATGTCCACGTCGATGTGCGCGGACAGTGCGCGGAAAGTATCCAGTTGGATAAGCGGTAGTGATGAAAGACCAAACAGGGAGATCCGCTGCGGCAGTAAGCCTGGTGCTCCAGGTTTTTCCAGTCGCTGCAGCAATCGTTGATGGAGCCTTGCCCGGTGCTGTTCCTTCAGCTCAGGATTTTCCTGCATCAGGGTTCGCCAGAGCCGAGGCTGCCAGGGGTGGGGATTAGCCTCGATCAGATCCTTCCGGTCTTCCCATGCCAGTATCCATTCCGGTCGGTATACCAGGTACTGGTCAAACAGCCCGGCAATCTTACCGGCTAACTGGAATGTGCGCAGATCCCTGTCTCCGGGTGTGTTGAGATAACTGCGGATACTCTCGAATTCTGGTGCATCCTGTTCCGGTAAAATGGACATCAATCTCCAGGTGAGGAGATCCTTGTCCAGGGGTGATTGCTTGGCCTGGCCCAACAGGCTGCGATACAGACCCCAGATAAAGTGAGCTGGCAGCACACAATCGAGATTGGCTGATATTCCCAGGCTTGTCGCCAGCTGCATTTTCAACCATTGCCCTGTGCCAACACTCTGAACGATGACAGCAGAAGGTGTAAATGGATCGGTATCGGTAAGTTGGCTGCGTTCGCAGAAGGCATTGGCCAGCGCAGACAGGTTGTTGGATTGGAAAAACTGCAGCATTTACTGAAATTAACGACAACAAAGTGACATCCTAACCGACCCCAGTAACAAGAGGAACATGTCCGCTGCCATTAAGTGGTAACCGGTTAACCTTAATAGTAGCCTTACGAAAAAGGGGGAAGGTATGAGCGAGTTTTTGTTTTCCGGCTTAAAAGTGTTGGATGTTGGAACCTGGTTGGCGGGACCGGTGGCAGCGACCATTCTTGCAGACTTTGGTGCGGATGTGATCAAGGTCGAAATTCCTGGCGCTGGAGATGGTTACCGGATTCTTTCAGGTGCCCCGGCGACGCCTGATGCGGATTCCGACTATATGTGGCAGATGGATGCCCGCAACAAAAGAAGTCTTAGCCTGAACCTGAAAACGGAGGAGGGCATGGAAGTCCTGTTGAAGCTGGTGAGGGACTGTGATGTTTATGTCACCAACCATCCATTTCCGATGCGCCGGGCGTTGAACCTTGGCTACGAGGACCTGAAGAAAGTTAATCCAACCATGATTTATGCTTCGCTTTCGGCCTATGGTGAAGAAGGTCCGGATCGGGACCGGGAAGGGTTTGACCTGGTGGCTTACTGGGCGCGAACCGGTTTAATGGATCTCGTCAGGGACCCATCAGGAAAACCAGCCCAGTCTCTGCCGGGTATGGGTGATCACCCCACGGCAGTTGCCCTTTACGCGGCGATAGTGACCGCGCTTTTGAAAAGGGAGCGTAGTGGCGAAGGATCCATGGTGCATACGTCGCTACTCGCCAACGGGCTCTGGGCCATGTCCTGTATTGCACAGGCGGGTTTTGCAGGAGGCAGTTTTGAGCGCTACCGCCAGATGAGAGCAACACCAGGCTTCGCCAGGAATCTTTACGAAACGAAGGACGGGCGATACTTGCAAATTACCATGGTTCGCTCACCTGATGAAGTGTCACGCATGTTTGAGGTGTTGGGCGCCGCTTATCTCATGGAAGATGAACGATTTTCCACAGCTGAAGCTCGTTGGGAGAATGGCGCTGCGCTGGTTCATGAACTCCAGGAAATCATGATCAACAGGGACTCTGATGAGTTACTGCTGACATTTATCGCTGCAGAAGTACCCGTGACCCGGGTCGGCCTGATCGAGGAGACGATGGACGATCCGCAGATCAGGATCAATGAGATGGTTGTTCCTCCAAGCGATGATGAGATGGATGTGCCGCTGATCATCAACCATCCCCTCAAGATCAGTAACGTCATGCAGGTGGGCCCGAAGCGGGCGCCAGAAGTGGGTGAACATTCTGATGCCATCCTGCAGGAACTCGGCTACACCCACGATGTGATCGGCGCCATGCGGGAGAAGGGCGTGATCTGACCCGATCAGGAAAGAGAGAAAGTACACCAGGAGTCTATCCGTGTTAAATTGATCGGGATGCTGCTTTTCAGACAGGATCAGACGTAAGTAATTTCACCAGGGTAAACATGATGTCCGAACAAACTGCCGCGCCTGACTCCGACATTCCGGATCCTTACTCGATACCGCTCGAGAGCATCAATGTAGCGCAGCCGAGGTTGTTTCAAAATGATGCTCACTGGGCTTATTTTGAGCGTCTGCGCAAGGAAGATCCTGTTCATTACTGTGCCGAAAGCGCCTTTGGACCCTACTGGTCGATCACCCGCTACAAGGATATTTTCGAGGTCGATACCAACCATGAGCTTTTTTCATCCGCCATGGGTATCACGGTAGGCGGCTTGGGTGGTCCGCCTGATAAAGCGCCTGGAGAAGATGCGGATGACGCCGCGCAAGAGGCTGCACATAAGAATGCGGGACAACAACAGTGGGATGGCTTCGCCATGTTTATCGCCATGGATCCACCCAAACACGATCTGCAGAGAGCCACGGTAACAGGTGTGGTTGCACCACCCAATCTGGCGCTACTTGAAGGTACCATTCGTGAAAGAGCAGCCAACATTCTTGATTCCCTGCCACGTGGAGAGACTTTCAACTGGGTTGATCTCGTTTCTATTGAACTGACGACACAAATGCTGGCAACGCTGTTTGACTTTCCGTTTGAAGACAGACACAAACTCACCCGCTGGTCGGATGTCGCCACATCCCCTCCCGGAGCAGGTATTGTTGAGACCAAGGAACAAAAACGTGCTGAACTGGTTGAGTGTCTGGAGTACTTCACCAGACTATGGAACGAAAGGGTGAAGCAGCCGCCAAAGAACGATCTTATTTCCATGCTGGCGCACGGCGAAGCGACAAAGGACATGGCGCCATTTGAGTTTCTTGGCAATCTGTTACTGCTGATCGTGGGCGGCAATGACACGACGCGAAATTCCATCTCGGGTGGTGTGCTGGCGCTGAACGAAAACCCCGATGAATATCAGAAGCTGCGTGATAATCACAAACTGATCCCGAATATGGTGTCTGAAATTATTCGCTGGCAAACGCCGCTGGCGCATATGCGTCGTACCGCGGTGAGGGACACAGTGCTAAACGGAAAGCAGATCAAAGCAGGCGACAAGGTCATCATGTGGTACGTGTCCGGCAATCGTGATGAAGAGGTGATACCGGATGCAGGTAAGTTCATCATTGATCGACCGAACGTGAGGCAACATTTGTCCTTTGGTTTTGGCATCCACCGCTGCATGGGCAACAGGCTTGCCGAAATGCAGTTGCGAATCGTGTGGGAAGAGATTATGAAGCGCTTTAGTTTCATCGAGGTGGTTGGCGAGCCAAAACGTACCTGGTCTACTTTTGTAAAAGGCTATACGGACTTGCCGGTTCGTGTGCACGAACTGTAGTTGTCTGAAGATTTTCCCGCCTGGCCCTGATGGCTAACCATCCCCCAGGCATACACCTGCCATAGGATAGATGTGTAATACATTCTGGAATATATCCTGGTACCGAGCGTAATTGATATAAATCGAATCGGGTAAAGAAATTCTGGCATGATTGAGAACTCAAGGTTTGATGACAGGCAGAGCAGAATGAGTTACGACTACGAGACTATCGCCACCCGATTTAGTAAGGGTGTGTTGTTCGCCACCATCAGCAATCCACCGATCAACGTGATGACCAGCTCAATGTACATGGACCTCGTTGGGTTCACCAGCGAAGTGGAAAGCGACGAGGCGGTGAAAGTCGTCGTTTTTCAAAGCGGGAATCCGGATTTCTTCATTGCTCACTTTGATGTTGAGTTAATTTTGACCTTCCCGGTTGACCAACCTGCAGAGAGATCTGAAACCTTAAGTGATTTCCACCTCATGTGTGAGCGCGTGCGGACTATGCCAAAAGCCACCATTGTGAAAATGGCGGGGCGTGCTGGTGGCGGGGGCAATGAATTTGCATCTTCCTGTGATATGCGGTTTGGCATAAAAGGCAAGACGATCATCAACCAGATGGAAGTAGCGCTAGGTATCCTGCCGGGCGGTTCCGGAACCCAGCGCCTGCCAAGGCTGGTAGGCAGGGGGCGCGCCATGGAGATATGCCTGGGCAGCGATGACATTGATGCAGAGACTTGTGAAAAATGGGGATACCTGAATCGCATATTTGAATCGGAATCAGAACTCGATGAATATGTTGACCGTCTTGCCTATCGAATAGCGAAATGGCCCGCACAGGCCATTAAACTCTGCAAACAATCGCTGAACAACGCGGAAATGCCAATAGAGGAAGGATTGTTAGAGGAAGCTTTTTTGTTCCAGCAGACACTCCGGACCGATAGCGCCCAGCGAAATATGCATAACGCAATGCAGTTGGGTCTTCAGACCCGAGACGCTGAACTCAGGATGGGTGAGCTTTGTCTTGAAATAGCCAATTTGAGTGAAGATGGGAAATGATACCTTCGATGTGATCATGAAGTCGGATGTTCCGGCAGTAAGTGTGCGGAACCTTGAAAGTAAATCAGAGAAGTTTGAGGTGCCATGTGCCGAAGGAGTTATGCCATTCAGGCGATGGACTTGTTGTGCACCGGGGTGTGAAACGCTCCTGCTGGTCCACGGCGGATCCGGATCATGGACTCACTGGTACCGGAATATTGAATACCTGAGCCAGCGATTTAATGTCTATGCGGTGGACTTACCGGGCTTGGGAGACTCAGCCGAACTACCAGCGGGTTATCGTGCGGAAGATGTGGTTGCAGTGGTGAGCCGTGGCATTGCGTCGCTGCCGGGGTTAGCGACATTTCATCTGGTCGCGTTTTCGTGGGGTTGCGCCGTGTCAGCGCAACTGGCGAAGTCCCATGAACTAAAATCTCTCCTGTTACTGGGTCCAGCTGCGCTCGGAGATATTCCTCGCCGGGGACACATGAAGCCGCTGATCAGGCGAACTGAAGATATGTCTGCCGGGGAGATTTATGATGCCAACAAGGAAAATCTGGCGCGACTGATGTTTTACAATCGAGAACGAATCGATGATTTGGCAGTTTACCTGCAGACCAGCAACACTAATCGAGCTCGATTCAACAGTCCGCAGTTTGCGAGAACCACATTGGTACTGGACGGAGTAAAGGCAATAACCACTCCGCTGAAAGTCATTTATGGTGAACATGACGCGCCGGCGGGTACTCGTATCGAGCAGAGGCACGACTTGTTTCAATCCGTCAGGTCGGATGTGGAGTTTGAAATTATTCCAGATGCAGGTCACTGGTTACAATACGAACTGAGTGACGTCTTCAATAAAAAATGTGCACAGTGGATAGAGCAACATGCCGGCTTCTGTTAACGAAGCGTGGCGCATGTTCCTGTTCCCCCCGGTAACGCCATCGACGAGACTGTTTCCTCTAGCCCTGTGAAATTCGCCGCATCGTTCTTAAACCGATTGCAACCAGTGGCAGTAGTCCGACCACTGATACCACCGTGGCGCCAACGGGCAGATCGGCGTTAAAAGATAGCCACAGCCCTGCGAGCGCACCGCACAAGCCAAGTCCCCATCCTACCAACAGACGAGCCGTCAGCGAGTGCACCACTAATGTTGCACTGAATGCCGGGATGATCAGGAAGGCAAAGACCAGCAACACACCAGCTATGTTGACCGCGAGAGTAATGACCACTGCAAACGATGCAAAAAACAGGAACTCCCACAGAAAGCCAGGGGGAGAGGTTTCCCCGGTTGCAAACGATAAAGAATAGAACTGCTTGCGATAGACACCATGGAATACAACCAGAGACAGGTAAGCTGCGGCTACAACGGCAATTTCCTGCCAGCGTACCCACAGAATACTGCCGTTGAACATGGATTTCAGTTCCTCCATGCCTTGAGTAGAACGGCTGAGAATCACGATGGACAGAGCGGTTGCCACCACATAGACACAACCGATGATGACTTCTCGCGTGGTTTTACCCGGGATACGGCGCAGGCCGGCAAAGGCAAAAGCGGCGGTCAGGGTAGCGCCGAAGGCATACAGCTGCGCCGAGACACCATGGGGGTCCTCTCCGAGCAAAAAGGCGAGGCTGATACCCAGGGCAGCCACTTGAGCCAACGCCAGATCAACGAAGATGATACCGCGCGCCAGTACGTGCAAACCTAGATAGGTATGCGTCAGGATCATCAAGGCGCTCATGGCAAATGCGGGCAATAAAATTAACCAGGGTTCCATGTTATTTTCCTCCGGTGTCGTTCAGTGCTGCGACGATGGCATCAAACAGGTCGATATAGCTGTTGATATCTGGCCGCGCTCCGACCGATTGCGGCAACACCACCACGCGAATACCGGTCTTTTCGTTCAAATAGCGTGAGGACCTTCGCTCGTAATAGGGCTCTATGATGAGAAGACCGATTTCATTATTGTCAATGCGGGATACCAGTGCGCTCAATGATGCAGCGCTGGGAGCAATGCCTGGTTTGGGTTCGACCTCATCGACGATGAGGAAGCCGAAAGCATCCGCCAGATAAACAAAGGAGGTGTGATAGGCGATGAACGGCTTGTGTTTGAGGTGTGCGAGTGACGCCTGCCAGCTTTGCAGTTTCTTGTCCATCGTTTGTGCAAATGTATTGAATCGTTTCTGGTATTCATCTTTATGTGAAGGATCCAGTTCGCCCAGACGAGCGGCGATAGCCTGCGCCATGCGTATTCCGTTGGCTGGATCCAGCCAGTAGTGAGGATTCCCCTTGGCATGCACGTCGCCCATGGCGCGTGTCACAGGTCCGCTGCTTTTTCCCAGCAAGGCAATACTGTTGGACAGATCCAGATAACCGGGGTTGCCAGGCTGTACCCGGGCGTTACGTGCCGATTGCAGCAATGGCGGTAACCAGCCAATCTCCATGTCAGCACCGATCACCAGCAACAGATCCGCACGAAAAACCTTGCGGATCATGCTGGGTTTGGCAGCCGCAAAGTGGGGGTCCCGGGTACCCTGGGTCAGGCTCTGTACCTTCACCCGTTCGCCGCCTACGGCTTCTGCAAAAGCCGCCAGGTCCTGTGTCGTCGTCACGATCCGCAGCACTGAGTAAGCGTCGAAGGAAATCATTAACAACAGCAGTCCGAATAAAACCCTGTATATTTTCATGAGGCTCTTCCTAAAACACATGGGCAGCGTGGCTGCCGAGGTTGAATTCAACCTGTAGCCAGAGTGAGCCAGCGGTTTTACCGGACAGGTGTTCCGTCCAGTCGTGGTTATATTGCAAACGCAGCTTGCTGTATTCGGTGGGATACCAGGTCAGGTTAGGTGACAGCCGTTTGCGCGTGTCTCGCAGTGGGTCAGCAGCGTTATCGCCGTTGGCCGTTGCATATTCGAGTCGAAGACCTGCGACCCAGCCGGGTTTGAAGCCCCATAATGCCTGGCTGAACAGGCCCCAGTCATTGAGTGTTTCCCGGTTGGAATCATCCGTGTCGCCTGCCTCATATCGACGCTTCAATATCTCGGTGTGCCAGGAGACAAAAGGAAAACCGCGCTGGGTGTAGGTAGCCTGCCATTTCAGATACATATCCATGCCGTAGATATGTGTGTTCGTCCTTGTGCCGCTGGCGTTGGGACCCCACAGACTGGAGGCGCCAAGGTTCAAGCTGAGTGACTCTGAAAGATCGAAGCCGTTGAGCCAGCGCGCCATATAGAGCAGGTCGCGAAATTTCCGCAGGTCCCTGTCGATCAGGGTATGACCGCCGATTTCCTCGCCCGGCGCATTCAGGAAACTGGTCACTGTCTCACCTTTAGGGTTCTGCATACCGACATTGATTTCCGAATACCAGTCCGTTGGCATCAGCCAGGAAGCGCGTACACCCTGGCTACGCAGTCCGTCACCGCCGAAGAAGCGCGATAATACAACCGGCTGATCCACGAAGGACCAGGTATGGGGGTGCTGCGGGTTCTGCCGCCCGAACTCAGTGAAATACTGGCCGCCCTTGACCTGCAGGCCCCAGGGTAAGCTTCGGGTAATGAAAAAGGCTTCTTCGAGTTCCACCACCGTGTCGCCGTCGACATCAATCTGCAGGATGATATTGGCTTGAGCATCAAAGTAGGGATCCACCGTACCGCCAATGGACAGTTCCACATTCTGCACGGTGAAACCCTTCTGACCCGGATCATGGGCGCCGCCCTGCAGACTTTCCAGTTTGTCATTGCTGACGCTGGAACCACCGGTCGCGAAAAGTCCAGACAGGCCGATCTGGAAGCCACTGTTCGTGGCTGTAGATAGTGATGGTATGGCAATAGGAGGTGAGACGACTGCGCTGGCAATTCTTTCTGAGTTTGATTCCAACCCCTGTAGTCGTTGTTCCAGCGCATTGATCCGCTGGTCATAAGTTTGCTGCATGCGCTGCATCAGCAGCTTAATCTCCGTCAATTGTTGACGTAGTGTCTCAACCTCCTCCCCGGCAATTGCGGCGCCAGAGTTCAGCAGCAGCGCCGCAAAAAGGATTGCCATACAATTAACGCGAATATAAAAAGGGTCCATAGTGGATTCCTGTTCTGGTTCATCAAAATTAGGCTGATACCGAGCCGCATGACACTGCGTGGTTTACGGGTCAACGTGCGAAATTGATCAGAACAGGGGCGGTGCTCGAGTCCACAGAGTATGGAACAGGTTTGAACCGTGATATTCCGCAACTTCAAGAGGAAATAACTGCGCTAGAAGCCGCAGCGGGTGAAAGAGGGAAGCCGGGACCGAAGAGGTGACCGGTACATGGTTGAGCCGACAGACCTGGCACTCGTCGTTGCCATAGAGACCGCCACCGCGCACATCCAGATCATGGAGAGCAACATGCGCGGCAGCGAAGACCAGGGCCAGCGCGAATATCAGCCTGATGAAATGTTCTTCTACCTTGTGGCGGTTGAAAGCTTTGCTCAACATACAGTCATTATCCCATAGTCGAGAAACGCGTGGAACCTCGGTGTTTACTTGTCAAAGTGAAGAAGCGGCGATAAATTTACGCCGCACGAACCAGGGCTTCGGTCGCCTCAAGATCCTGCCTGAGTGACCTGGCTCCCACAAAATAGTGTGCTGCCGCCCATAGATTAGCCAGTACCGCCAGGCAAAGCGCATAGCGCAATGAGTCGATTTCATAGGTGGGCGCAAGCAGATCACTGGCCACGCCGATGAAATAAGGCCCCAGACCCATACCGATGATATTCAACACAAACAGTAATATGGCGGAAGCGACCGCGCGCATGCGTAATGTGACCAGGCCCTGGGTCATGGCAAAAGAGGGACCCAGGTACATTCCACCGAGAATGGACACAATGAAAAGTGCGGGAATGACTGCCCACAGGCCGCCATACAGGTAGGCGGTAAACTGAAACGGCAGCATCAGAATGGTGGAAATTCCCGGCACCCACAGGTACCAGCGTCGATCTCCGGTTTTGTC
>JACZXW010000135.1 GCA_022571415.1 Pseudomonadota bacterium | reverse complement strand
CTTCGATCCATCTTTGCGCAACCCTATGCCGTCTAATTGCTGGTCATTGGCAGAGGCTACCCCAGCGCGTATCGATTCCATCAGCTTTTTCTTTGACTCCGGCGCAGTTAGTTCCAGTAGGCTGCGTCCCACTATCTCATCATGATCATATCCAAACATGCTTTCGATCCTGGGATTTACATCCAGAATAGTGCCGTTGTCATGAAACAGGATTCCTTCCCGGGAGACATTAAAAAAATTCCGGAGTCTATCCTCGGACAGTTGTTTTTCCTTCTCCAGCTTTTTTCTATCGGAAACATCCGTAAAACTCACGACCGAGCCAATGATTTCGCCGTGTCGATACATGGGGAATGATCGGTATTCTGCATCGAAGCTGCTGCCGTCCGCCCGCCACAATACTTCATCATCGACATGGGACCCTTCTTCTTTATGAAATGAGATATATATTTTGCATTCTGCAACGGGGTAGGGCGTTCCATCATTGTGCGTATGATGGATCAGCGCATGCATGTTCCTGCCGATGAGTTCTTCTTCCCCCTGATTGCCCAGTAACTTCAGACAGGCCTGATTGGCGAAGGTGCAAAGGCCATTGAGATCGATACCATAGATGGCCTCACCGGTAGAGTTAAGTAGCAGTCGGCTGGTTTCTTCATTCTCTCTGAGCTCGTGCGCTGAATGCCTGGCTGCTTTGAGATAGCGGGTGAGTAATATGATAAATCCAAGGATAAGGACGCCCAGTGTGAAGGTCGCGATTGTGACGATCCGGCGATTAAAATTCAGCAGGGTATAGGCCTCGCTGACATCAATCTCCGTCGTCATGCCGAAACCCAGCCTGTCACTCCAGAGCCAGCTACCGATGACGGGCACACCGCGATAATCACGGTATCCTTCAAGATCCTGCCCTGATTCTCCTGCCATGGCGCTTATGGCCATGCGGGTGAAGGGCTGTTGGCTTCTCGGGACATCGGTCTGTTCTCCCAGGATCAGATTGACCCCGGGGTTTCTGACTTCCAGGTGGCGTATTCCGTCCGCATCAGAAAATACGATCCCATATTTGTCAATCTGTTGCTCAAAGCGACTTTGCGTGAAGATTTCGCCCTCTCTGATGAAGGCATAGGTCTCACCACTTTCTCCGATTCTTGCCTGGCGCAGGATGGGGGATAAGTTGACATGTGGATCAAGCCTGAACGCAAGGGCAGCGATGATCTGTCCCGATTTATCTATGATGGGGGCGCCGACGAACATGGTGATAAGGCCCTTTTCCAACTTACCGGCCGGGGTGCGCAGGGCAACATGCGCATGGTGCGGTTCGCTCAGTACGGAGATTCCCTGCCAGACCCTTTCCGGGAAATTCAGATGATGCTGAAACAGTTCACTCGTCTCTGCGATATTAACGTCACGGCTGGAGGCAAGATTGATGCCTTCGCGGGAGATAATAAAAAATCCCTGGTAACCCCGAATTGCACGCAGGGGCTCGAACCAGGTACGCAGTGTCTCCTGGACCGGTGATTCCACCAGATTTTGACGGGAATCGTGCTGCCGCAATAGTGCCTGAGTCGCCAGAATAATCTGATCCGTGGCCGCCCAGGTGCGGACGTGGGATTGTTCTTCCTGTAATTGGAAATGGGCAGCCTGCTCGGAGGTTTTCAGAATGATGTCAAGGGATGCCCCAATTTCCGCCTGGGATTGCAGCTTCATCACCTGTTGCATATACCAGGATGATGTTCCGAGGAATGAGAGTATAAGCACCGCGACGACAGCCATGATTAGGTTAAATCTTGATGTTGTGCCAGGTTCAGGATCTTCAGCCAGAAGGGAGGAAAAGTAATTCCGGTTGAGGACACGCTGGTATGCACCACCGAGGAAGTAAAAAACCACACCCAGAACAAAGGGAGCGAGATCGACGACATAATGGACGAAACTAGTTTGGTGGATCAGGACAATGCTGGCGGGTGAAAATGCCAGTTCGGAAACCACAATATCCAGCGTCCAGGCCGCCAGGGGAAAGGCCAGGCCAAAACCGATTCCTGAGAGCGTATAGTTTGCCTGGGTACTCAATCGCATAGTGAAAAAGACTGCGTGTGAATTGTATGCGCGAAGTATAATAGCAGAGCAGACATCGATAGTGACGCCAGCAGCCTTGAAGTGGCATTATCTTTCAGCAGCAGGAGACTTACATGCCTGACAATCGTGTTCTAATCGTCGATGATGATCTCAGGATCTGTCGTGTCATCAAGCGGGTCGCAACCGAGCTGGGCGTTGAATCCAAGGCCACCGATGATCCCGGGTTGAACTTCTGGCGGGAAATTGAACGATTTGAACCGAACGTAATTTTTATCGATCTGCAGATGCCTCAGATCGATGGCGTGCAGCTTCTTCGCTCCCTGGCAGAGGCGAAATCGACAGCAGCGATTGTCCTGGTGAGTGGCATGGATAGAAGCATCGTTGAGACGTCCGAAGAACTCGGCAAGTCCCTTGGCCTGAACATGTCGGGGATCCTGATTAAACCGATCGACATTGACGAGATTCGGGATATGTTGCTCAGAAACTTCGATGTCGTGGAAAAACATCTGCGTGATGCTTTGGAATTTTCAGAGGAAGAGTTATCAGAGGCTATCAGGAACAACGAGCTGGTGGTCCATTACCAGCCTCAGATAGAGCTGGTCACGGATAAAGTAGTGGGTATGGAAGCGCTGGTTCGCTGGCAGCATCCAAAACACGGGCTGGTATTTCCTGACAATTTCATACCATTGGCAGAGAACAACGATAGACTCATCAGAGAGCTGACCTATGCCGTGTTAGAGACAATCTTGCGGGAAGATTTGTTTCAGCGAGATGATATTCACGAATTAAATGTTTCACTTAACCTCTCTGCCAGGATGCTGGGCGATTTGAGTTTACCTGACCAGTTCGAAAAGATGCTCCAGGGACAACAATTCAGCCCCGGTCAGCTTCTCATTGAGGTGACCGAGAGCGGCGCGATGGAGGATGCCGCTCTAACAATGGACATTCTGACTCGGTTTCGAATCAAGGGATTCAGGCTGTCGCTGGATGACTTCGGAACCGGATATTCATCCATGGTGCAACTCTATCGATTGCCTTTTAACGAGATAAAGGTAGACAAGTCTTTTGTAATGAGATTATTGACGGATGAAGAAGCAGCATCAATCGTCAGGTTAACGATTGATCTCGGCCACAGCCTTGGTCTCGAAGTTGTCGCCGAAGGAATCGAAGATCAGGAGACATACGATTGGCTTAAGTCCCTGCAGTGTGAGATCGGACAAGGATACTTTATCAGCAGGGCTATGGATGCTGAAAAATTTGTTCACTGGTATGACCAGTACTGAAACGCTGCAAAACGGTCTGAATATTTGACTATAAGTTCAAACTAACCGATAGCTGCATTCAGACCACATTCCCTTCGAGTCCCTTGACAACCGACCAGCGGCAAATGGATGGTAAAACTGCTGCCTGTGTCAATCGTACTTTTCACTTCGATGAAGCCGCCATGTTTCTCAATGATCCCGTGAGAGATGGAAAGACCCAGCCCGGTCCCGGCGCCGACTTCCTTCGTGGTAAAGAACGGATCAAAAATCCTATTCAGGATCTCTGGACTGATACCCGCGCCATCATCTGAAATTCGTATCCTGATTTCCTTGTCATCGTATTCGGTAGCCACCACAATTGTGCCGTGATCAGGGATCGCCTGGGCGGCATTGACCAGTATGTTCATGAATACCTGCGATAGCTGACCCGGAAAGCAGTCCAGCTTTGGCAAGGTCACGTAATTTTTTAAAACTTCACATTTGTATTTTAGTTCGTTGCTGATGATATCGAGAGTTGAGTCAAGGCATTCATTGATGTCAGCGACCGTCGTTACGTCGTCATCAGCTCGGGCGAAATTGCTCAGGCTGCCAACGATTTTGGCGATGCGCATAGCTCCTTCCTGGGTCTGGTCCACAAGATTACAGACATCATCGACGATATATTCAATGTCTTCACGCTTCCATGAGTCAAGCAGCGCTTTGTAATGAACTGTTGTTCGGGTTATTTCAGTCGGATCGGTATCCGTGAGTTGTGAATTGAATTCACGGCATTCGTTGAGGAACCGCTTGATGCTTGCCATGTAATCGGCGAGAGACTCCAGGTTGCTGACAATATATCCGGTGGGGTTGTTGATCTCGTGGGCAACGCCGGCAGCAAGTAAGCCAATTGAGGCCATCTTTTCTGTGTGGATAAGCATTGACTGGTTGGCCCTCAATTCGTTCTCCGTGCTGCGTCTGATTTCTGTTTCCTCTTTGAGTTCCCGCACTACGTGAAGCAGCTTTCTGGTCCGTTTATCGACCAGTTCTTTCAGGTGATTCTTGTGATTGTGGAGTTCGTCCGTGAGCCTCTTTCTCGCGTCTGCCTCCTCGCTAAGGTTTTTGACAGTTCGCTCCAGCACCAGATTCTTTTCATCCGCTTCCTGCTGGAAGCGTAAAATTCTTACCTTCGATTCAGCTTCCTGCAGTTGAATTCGCACGTGTTCAAGGCAGAGACCGAGAAATGGAACCAGATAGGCGACGATCTTGAGAAAATGAGCGATATTGAAATGGTTATCGAACAGTGATGTTGATCCGAATGCCATGTGAACCTGCACCACAACCTCAGGGATTGCGGAGACAATCAATGCATGGGTGAAGAGTGTCGGCCTTGATCGGTATATGCTCGGATAGAGAACGAGTCCAGCGAACAAGAACAGCAGCAGAGGCGCCACATCAAAAGGCCTGCTGATCAGGGCATCCGGAAACATCGTTTGCGGTAAATT
>JACZXW010000039.1 GCA_022571415.1 Pseudomonadota bacterium | reverse complement strand
GGTGGTCCCATCGCCAATGAGAATCTGGACGAGGTGATCGGGTGCCTCCCCGAATTCGGCGACTGCCTCATTGAAGATGGCCTCACAGGCGAGAGCCGTCAGTGGCGTTTTTTCAGAGGGCTTCCAGATAACCGTATCGCCACAAACGATCGCTAGTGCCGTATTCCATGCCCAGACGGCCACAGGAAAATTAAATGCCGATATGACCCCGACGGGACCAAGGGGGTGCCAGTTTTCCAGCATCTTGTGCTCGGGTCGCTCCGAGGCGATGGTGAGCCCATAAAGCTGACGTGACAGACCGACGGCAAAATCACAAATGTCGATCATCTCCTGAACCTCGCCCAGTCCTTCCTGCAGAATCTTGCCGCATTCCAGCGTCACGAGTTGACCCAGGTCGTCTTTGTGCTCACGGAGTTTTTCACCAAAAATTCGGATAAGTTCACCCCGTTTCGGTGCAGGTACTGATCGCCAGGTATTAAAAGCGGTGACGGAATTACCAATCACAATTTCAACTTCTTTGCTTGTGTGTAAAGTCACATGTCCCAGTGTGCTGCCATCAATGGGGCTTATTGCAGCCATGTTTCCCGATGCAAGTTGCGACAGGTCTAGCCCCAGTCGCTCAAGGCAAGCAAGTTTGTGTTGTCCCGTACTCATAGTGAATTCCTTAGATCGTTACAGCTACTTCCATCATAAGCGCTGCCGGGGAAAGTGCTGTTTTTGTACACTTGTCCGAATCGGTTTCCCAGGAACTGGTTGAGGGAAACTTCTTCCTGCCTGATGAAACCCTTGTGCGGAAGCTGGTTTTCCTTCAGAAGATCCAGCATCGTACAAATGCTGCTTGCCGTTGTAATCTGGATGGCACTGCGCAAGATTCCGTTCACCTTCGCCCCATAAATTTTGTTCGCATAGGTCTCCTGCAATAACTGACCGTTACTCTGACCACTGACGGTAACGAAAATAATGACAACGTCCTGCATGGTCGCGGGCACCGCGCTCTCAAGGACGTTCTTCAACAACTCTCGATTTTGTCTCAGTCCGAGATCATGCAGCAGGGTTTTCATGATGTCACGGTGACCCGGGTATCGAATCGTCTGGTAGCTGAGATTGTTTATCTTTCCCAGCATCGTTTCGCCCAGTGACCCCAAACCACCTGACGTGTTAAATGATTCATAGTTGATCCCGTCCAGGGAAAAATGCTCCAGATGTTCCAGTGGCGGTACAGTCATCATGACACCATCTTTTATGGCAACGCATGGTTCACAATATTCATTGATGACACCATCGGTGCTCCAGGTGAGATTGTAGTTGAGCGAGTTAGAGGGGTACTGTGGCAGGGCGCCGACACACATTCGAATGGTATCGAGTTGATCGAATCTTGCGGCGACATCGTTGGCAATAATAGAGATAAAGCCGGGGGCCAACCCGCACTGGGGAATAAAGGCTTGTGTTGATTTCTCCGCCAATTGCCTGACATATTCCGTACTCGCAACATCTTCCGTCAAATCGAGATAGTGGCAACCGGCAGAATTAGCGGCATCGGCGATGGTTTTGGTCAGGTAAAACGGCGCTGAGCTGAGTACAGCAAACTTGCCTTTCAGATGATCACTTAGCGCCTTACCTTCCAGTCCATGGCCCGCGCCAACGTTTAGCTGGACCTTTGTCAGCTCAGGATGCGCCGGAATCCTGTCAAGAATTTCCTGGTCGCTCTCAATGAGGGCGACACCGTAATCCGTGCAGGCGAGCAAAAGAGCGGCAATGGTTTCGCCGATTTTCCCCGCTCCGATAACCGCGATTTCTGTTTTGCCTGCCATGGTGTTGACCTCTGGTTTGTTACCTGCCATTTTGGCGATTGAAATGGGCAATTTGAATGGGCAACCTGTATAATATGTTGGTTAAAGTCATCATATTATTGAAAAAGGTACCTATTTGATGAAATTTATGGATCAGCAGCTAATCAGCAAGCTTCGCGAAAACGCACGCCGTAGTACTTCCGAAATTGCCCGTGAACTAGGCGTTTCGCGATCCACCGTTAACAGTCGGATCAAGCGGCTGGAAGATACTGGTGTGATCAAGGGTTACACCCTGGAGTATGGTGAAGACTATGCAAACCAGTTGGTTAGCGCCCATGTATTGATCAAGGTCAATCAAAAACTGACCGCGCGGACCAACAGGGATCTGCGCCAGGTGCCGGAAATCCGTGCGGTGTATGCCATCTCCGGCGACTATGACCTGATCGCGGAGATCGAGGCTGTCTCCACTGCCAGCCTGAGCCAGACACTGGACCGCATCGGAAATTTTGAAGGGGTTGAACGCACCAATTCATCGGTCATCCTCGAGACAAAGTTCAGGCGATAGATTGCAAACCTGAGGAGAGTCGATATAGTCGCCGCATGACGCTGAATCGGGCTGAACTTATACACCAGGCATTTCCAGCGCGAGTCAGCGCCGGTGATCTGCCTGACTCCCCGCTTAAAATTTCACCCGGTGAGGCGAATCTCGATGCTGCCGGGCTCGTTGATCTGTTCGAGAGTCAGCTCATGAGCCGCCAGCTTGACGTGACCAGCCGTCGACTTCGCGCGCGAAATGAAAGCCATTACACGATTGGCAGCGCCGGTCATGAAGGTAACGCGGTTTTTGGCAAGACCTTTCGCACCACGGATATGGCATTCTTGCACTATCGCAGTGGTGCACTCCTGATCCAGCGCAGTAAGCAATTGCCCGGCCAGACGCCGCTTTACGACATGCTGCTGTCATTCGCTGCATCCAGCGATGATCCCATCTCGGGGGGACGGCATAAAGTCATGGGTAGTGTCGCCCTGATGGTGCCACCGCAAACCAGTACCATCGCCAGTCACCTGCCTAAAGCCATGGGCGCCGCACATGCGATAGCCCTGGCGCGCCGTCTGCGCAAAGTCGATGCGGTCATGCCGCACGACGGTATCATCCTGTGCAATTTTGGCGATGCCTCGGCGAATCATTCGACCACCCAGGGAGCGATTAATGCAGCCGGGTGGGCTGCCTATCAGAATTCGCCCATGCCGATTGTCTTTATCTGTGAAGACAACGGCATTGGCCTCTCTGTACCAACCCCGGAGGGCTGGATAGCCAGCAGTTTTTCGGCTCGCGCGGGTCTTGAGTACATTTATTGCGACGGACTCAATCTCCTGGATACCCATCGGGCAGCCCTGCAAGCCATCGCCATTGCTCGCCGTCATCGAAAACCCGTGTTCCTGCATGTGAGGATGGTCAGGCTCATGGGCCACGCCGGATCAGATACCGAAAGCAGCTACCGGAGTGTAAAAAGCATTGAAGCCGTCGAAGCGCAGGACCCGCTTCTACATAGTGCTCGCCTGCTGATGGAACAAGACATACTCTCTACCGGGGAAATAGTTGCCATGCATGCGGACATAGAAGACCGGGTCAGCCGAATCGCCGAGCATGCAATTAAGCGTCCTAAACTGCAGAGTGTCGGCGAGGTGATGCGCACTATTATTCCCCCGACTCCAAAACCGGTAGCGAAGAACACATGGAGCGCCAGGAGGATAATTACCGAGCAGGATCGCCAACAGCTTTTTGAAGGGGAGAAGCGGCTGCTCACCAACCCGCAAGCCATGGCGCGGCTGATCAACCTGGCGCTGGCAGATATTATGCTGACCAACCCGGATGTGGTCGTTCTTGGCGAGGATGTTGGCCGCAAGGGAGGGGTCTACAGCGTCACGACAGGGCTGCAGAAAAAATTTGGTCCGGCGCGGGTTCTGGATACGCTGCTGGATGAACAAAGCATACTGGGACTGTCCATCGGCCTGGCACACAATGGTTTCATTCCCATAGCGGAAATCCAGTTTTTAGCCTACGTGCACAATGCGGAGGATCAGATCCGCGGGGAAGCCGCAACCTTGTCCTTTTTTTCCGATGGCCAGTACACCAACCCGATGATTATCCGCGTCGCGGGGCTTGCCTACCAGAAAGGCTTCGGAGGTCATTTCCATAATGACAATTCCTTTAACGTTTTCCGGGATATCCCCGGAATAATCATCGCCTGTCCATCCAATGGTCGGGATGCAGTGCAGATGTTGCGCACCTGTGTGGAACTGGCGGAAAAAGAACGTCGTGTCGTCATATATATCGAACCGATTGCGCTTTACCAGACCCGGGATCTGCATGAGGACAGTGACGGCTTGTGGCTTTCTGTTTATGAATCCCCTGCTGAAGATCATCTTCCCATCGCATTCGGACAATTGGGCGTTACCGGGGAGGGTACCGATCTGTGTATTCTGACCTACGGCAACGGGTTTTATTTAAGCTGCCAGGCGCAACCGGATTTGGAGAAAGCTGGTGTCAGCCTGCGCATAGTGGATCTGCGCTGGCTCGCACCCATGAATGAGGATGAGATTCTGGCGCAGGTCGCAACATGCAAGGCGGTACTGATCGTTGATGAATGCCGCAAGACGGGTTCGATCAGCGAGGCCCTGATGACATTGATGCTTGAGCGTCAGGTACAGGTGCCTGTTGCCAGAGTAACCGCGGAAGATTCTTTTATTCCCATCGGCGCGGCGTCCACATTGACCCTGCCAGATGTCGCGCAGATCACGCGAGCAGCGCTGACTCTGTGCGGACGTCAGCAGGCATGAAGGGGAGCAAGGGGAAAAAGAGCGCGGTGGTCATCTGCCCGGGGCGAGGTACTTATAACAAGGATGAACTAGGGTATCTGGCGAAACACCATTCAAAGAACAAGAAGGCTAGCGCTTTTATCCTGGAGATTGATGCGGCGCGAATCTCTCTCGGCCAGGTGAGCATCTCTGAACTCGATACCCTGGCACGCTATCAATCGCGCCTTCACGGCACCGGCGATAATGCTTCGGCATTGATTTACGCCTGCGCGCTGGCAGATTTCAGGCGGATCAAGCTCGATCAATATGAGATCGTCGCGGTAACCGGAAATTCCATGGGCTGGTACCTGTCTCTTGCCTGTGCGGGGGTGCTGCGCGGACAAGCCGGTTTTGATGTTGTCAACACCATGGGCAATCTTATGCAGTCCCAGGGCGGCGGCGGGCAGGTTATTTATCCCCTGGTGGATACAGACTGGCGCCAGGATCCTGAACTGGAACGCCAGTGTGACGAAATCGTTGCCGGGCTTAATTCAGCCGAAGAAAATGAAATCTACACGTCCATTGAACTGGGCGGGATGCGCATTCTGGCGGGTAATGATGCCGGTGTTAAAGCGTTGCTGGACAAGCTGCCACCGCAACAGGATCGCTTTCCCTTCCAACTCCAGCACCATAGCGCTTTCCACAGCCCGCTGCTGAATCATATCCCGAAGCTGGCCAAAGCCGCATTGGACTCAAGCCTGTTCAGCAAGGCAGACATTCCACTGATTGATGGTCGCGGTAAAATCTGGCAGCCGGGCGCCTACCCGATTGATGCGATCTATGACTACACATTCGATCACCAGGTCTGTAACACCTATGATTTTTCGAAGGCGATTGAAGTGTGTCTCAAGGAATTTGCACCGGATCACCTCATCATACTCGGACCCGGTACAACACTCGGGCCTCCGGTTGCCCAGGAACTGATAAAACAACGCTGGTTGGGTCTTTCCTGCAAAAGTGATTTTATCCGCATGCAGGAAGATGATCCGTTCGTGTTAAGCATGGGTATTGACGCGCAACGTCAGTTAACTTGTTAGACCTGCCACCAATTAATCATCTATCTTCCCTGGAAGCTGGTCTATCAATTCATCAGGGTGCAGGTGATGTGCCCCCTGGCACATGAAGAGCATGATAGTGGTGGCCTAGAGTTACCAGATTCTCGTTAATTTTACTCTGACCCTAATTATTCAATGATCAAATTCATTTATCCCGACCAGACCGCTGGGTTTCAAAATTCGGAGAATTTCCGCCAGTGCGTCTAGCGGGCGTTGTAAGTTACCCATCAGTGCCGAGGCGAAGACCGCATCGAAAGCACAATCTTAATAGGGGAGCTGATATACATCCGCGATCTGAAAGGACAGATTGGCCTTACTGGGCTCCACCGATGATGCAATGGATTCAGTCTGTTTGAGCTCAAGATCTGATCCGATGACTTCTCCGGGGTAGACGGCCTCGGCGAGACCGAGGGTAACCGTGCCCGGCCCACACCCTATATCCAGTAATCTCATCCCTGGTTCGAGTAAATTCAGAAAAAACTGGGCGTGATTGGGTGCGGTACATGAAGACGTCATCGCAATTGACGCTGGACCGTAACCCAGAGTGTAGGTTTCGGCCGTCACAGTTTGATTCTATTGATTTGATCCAAGAGGTACTGCTTGGCTTGCTCATTTGGCACAGTCCCTGAAATCTTAAGCGCTGTGCCCAGGAAATCTGCGGCCTTCTCCTTGTTGCTGAGCAGCAGATGGGCACGAGCCAGCGCTTCATTGCTGTAACCGTAGAACGAAGGCAGAAGATCTTCATTCTTGAGTGTGGCAAGTGATTTTTGCGCAAATGCAAGCGTTTGTTCGCCGAATCCGTTCGCAGCGTATGCTCGCGACAATACCCAGAGCGCGACCGATATATTTTGGGGCGTTTTATCCTCTCGTCTGGTCCAATGCCAGTGCGCCACATGTGCTAGCTCGATAAGGCTCTCTATCTCGTCGTCAGATGGGTCATTATTTTAGAGAATATCCACTGCTTGATTGTGCGCAGACACGGAGAAACTGTGGTGGTGATTCTGGATGGATTCGGTACTTGCCATTGGAGTATTCCTTGAACAGATATGGCGTACTATGCCAGTTAAAGTCGCCAATATTTAGGATCGGGGTAAGATCTCTCCAGAATCTCGCTCGTTAATTTTACTTTGACCCTAAATATTATAGTTTACTCAAAATCTGCAAGGAGGAATTCTGATAATGCAAATCGCTGATATCGATCTCAAGCGCTATTCGAACCACTTTTCATCCTATACCGAGCTGCGCCTGCATGAAAATACCAGCCAGCAGATCGCGCTGTTAAACGGTGATGTGATCGCCAACACCCGGGATACGAGTGGTGGGGTTTCGTCAAGGGTGTTTGACAAGGGTGCCTGGGGGTTCAGTTCCAATGCAAATATGACTGACGAGGCCATTGAGTCGACGATCTCTGCGGCGACGAAAAATGCAGACTTTCTTGCCAGGCGATGCGGCGATGACAATGCGAGTCTGCCGGCTGCCCGGGGAGAAGCCAGCAGCGATTTCAGGACGAAGCTTCCGCGAAAAAGCCAGGAAGAGATCATGGCTTTTCTGAAATCCTGCGACGAATACATTGTTAGTGCCTGTCCTGACATCGTATCGAGACAGGTGGTGCTGAATTCACTGGATATGGAAAAGAAGTTGTACACGTCTGAAGGATCGATCGGTCACAACGTAAATACACGAACCTTGATATCGATCAAGCTGGCGACCCGAAATAATGCGAATGAGCCAGTTGAACTGATGGAGAGTTTTGGTCACCGGGGGCAATTTGAAGATGTGTTTCCGGACATGGAAGAGGTGAAACAGAAAGTGGATGAACTCTACCAGCACCTGATGAACAAGAAGGATGCGGTGAAGCCGGTCTCGGGATATCACGATGTCATCCTCGCATCGGATCTGGCGGGTATCCTTGCCCATGAGGCCATTGGACATACCACAGAAGGCGATATCGTGCGCGCGGGTTCGGTCGCCGGGGATTATCTTGGCCAGAAGGTGGCGAGTGAACTGGTGACCCTGGTTGATTTTGCCAACACTTACGAGGGAGAGACACTGCCGGTGCCCGTGTATCTGGATGATGAAGGGGTTGTGAGCAAGGATGCCGTCATCATCGAAAAAGGTGTACTGAAATCCTTCATGCATAACAAGGATAGTGCGGCCTACTTTGATATGGATCTGACCGGCAATGCCAGGGCCTTCAGCTATACCGATGAGCCACTGGTGCGCATGCGCAACACCGCCATCCTGCCGGGCAAGGATAAAATCGAGGACATGATTGCCTCCATCGACGACGGTTACCTGCTCATGCGCTGGACCAATGGCCAGGCGGACAGCACCAGCGAATTTATGTTTGGTGTGCAGATGGGTTATGAGATCAAGGACGGCAAGCTTGGTCGTGCCATCACCGATACGACGATCTCCGGCGTGGCGTTCGATATGCTCAAAGAGATCACCATGCTCTCTGATGAGATGACATGGAACTGTGCGGGTATGTGCGGCAAGAAACAGCCCATGCCCGTGGGTATGGGCGGCCCTGCGATTAAGACAAAAATGTTTGTCGGTGGTGAATAGGGAACGCGTCATGTCGGAAACTGTATTAGCAAAACAGACACTGGAAGAAATCTGCCGCGCCGGTTTTGAAAAGGCAGTCTGCCAGGTCAGCAATGATGAACTGCACGAACTGCAGTCTGAAAACGGCGAGATCAACCTGTTCAGGACCAACTTCGAGACCGACATCCGGTTGTCGGGCATCAGGGACCAGCGCCGTGCTTCGCTGGGCGTCAACAAAACCGATAAGGCAACCATTGGGAATGCAATCGATGAGCTGAAAGCGATGGCCGAGGGGGCCAATGCCGACCCCGCATTCGATATCGCTGCAGCGCAGCCCGCGGATATTTTCAGCGCAGGCCCGGATGAGCCGGATTATGACCTGATGTATGACCGTCTAAAGGAGGTCCAGAACTACGTGGCCGATGCGTACCCCATCCTTAATTTGCGGAGTGTCGGCATCACCTACTTTAAACGGCGCAGTTGCCTGGTAAATTCCAATGACGTGCAGTTTGAATCTGTCCGTGCTCAATACCGGGTCTCCGTCTCCTTTTCGTCCAAGGATGGTCTTGCTACGTCATCAATGATGTACATTGGATACAGTCGTTACCATTTGGACGATCCCCTTAAAAATACGGTTAACCTGGATGCGCTGTTTCAGCAGTCCACCGAACAAATAAAAACTGAACACCTGCCGGGGAAATTTGTCGGTGATCTCGTCATTGCGCCAACCTGTCTGTCCAGCTTCCTCGGTTTCCTCACCGCCCGGATCGGGGACGCGCCCATGATCAGCGGGACTTCGGTGTACAAGGATAAATTGAATGAGCAGGTTGCCAGCGATGTGCTGACCCTGCACAGTGCTCCGGTCAGCGATGAAATCTGCAGCGGCTACTGGGTCACCGGCGATGGTTACAAGGCGGAGAACAGTACGATTATTGACAAGGGCAAGTTGAATTCCTATTTACTGGGTTTGTACGGCGCCAACAAGACCGGGCTGTCGCGGGCGGTGAACGGCGGTGGTTGTTACATTGTCGAGCCAGGGGAACATAGGTTTGAGCAAATCATCAACCAGGTCGAACAGGGGATACTGATCAATCGCTTCTCTGGCGGTCGTCCCAATGATCGCGGCGACTTTTCCGGTATTGCCAAAAACAGCTATTACATCAAGGATGGGAAAATACAGTTTCCTATCAGGGAGACCACGGTCAGTGGCAATATGATTGAGCTGCTGCAGTCGATACAGTCTGTGTCGAGTGAACGGCTGGACTCCGGTTCCAGTGTGTTCCCCTGGGTCCGTGTTTGCGGGATTACTGCCTCGTGAATGGCTACCGGTGAAACTCGTTCATCAATGAATCAGGATCAGGGACCACCACATTCCTTTCCCTAATCTCGGTAATGCCCTCACTTTCCAACTCATGGATCACCCGTGATATGGATTCACGGCGGACACCCAGCATGTCCGCCAGGTCAGACCGGGAAACGGGCAATGTAAATTGCTGTGATCCGTCTTCTGCCTCATGCCCCAGTTTGTCCTGCATGACAATCAGTAGATGCGCGAATCTGGCGCGAGTGCTCAGCGTGACACTTTCATGGAACTTCTCCTCGGCATCACCCAGTTCTAGCGCTGCTCTCTTGAGGAAATTAAGACCGAGGGCCGGGTTGCCCTGAACAATCTGACGCATGGTTTTTGCGTCGATAAAGCAGATGACGCTTGGTTTCAACACTTCCGCACTGGCTCGATGTGGCTGTTCGGCAGCTAAGGGCCTGTACCCCAGGGTGTCACCCGGATTGGCGATTTTCAATAGCGTGGAATTACCCTCGAAATCCGCTTTTCTGACGCCCACCAGCCCGGATTTGACGAAGTAGACGCCCTGAACCTCATCGCCTTCGTAGAAAATAATATCCCCGGTGTCATAGCTGCTGCAGATCGCAGTTTCCTCAATGGTGGTCAGATCGACCTCGTTCAGAACGCACCATTCCGGCGATGATGTGAACAAACTATCGGCGATAGATGCGTTCCTTGCGACTCGCTTTTTTACCATATCTGATCTCCCGCGAGAGGTGAAAAAACCTGGTATCACAACGCTATTTTGGAGGAAATACCTACCCGGACATGTGATTTAGATCATAGAAAGGTGAGTTTATGCGTGTCAATTTGTTTGCCTTTCCACAAGGTTATTGAATATGTCCGCGAATCAGGGAAACGGAGAGAGCCATAACAAGCAGGTAGCACTTGCGGCGCAAACGATGTGCGAACGATATGGGGCTCGGGCATCCGTTGAAGCTGCGCTCAGAGCCGAGGAGCTGGAAATGGCGGGAGACTTTGATTCTGCTGCCATGTGGAGAGAGATAACCCGTGTGATTCATATCACAGACATCAATACCACACGTCAATAGGATGGCTAACGGTCACATGTTTTAACAGAAACCTATGAGGGAGGGTTGAAAAATGTGGAGATTTAAACATGGTGTTATCACTACTTTCGTTGCTCTGTTCATTGGGCTGATCTGGTTCAACTCGGCGTCTGCCGTCCCGGCATTCGCTCGTAAATATGATAAACAATGCTCCAGTTGCCACACTGCTTTTCCGCAGTTAAATCAGATCGGGAGAAAATTCAAGGAAGCGGGATACCAGTTTCAATCTGATGCTGACGATGCGCAGCAGATATCAGATTTTCTTTACCTGGATGAGCGTTTTCCGATATCCAGTATTCTCGTTGCACGACCTTATGATAAAAAGGGTTCGGGCGTACAGAAGACTCGCGCACTTCATGAAGTTGAAATAATCATTGCCGGTGTGCTGGGTAAAAACTGGTCAGGGTATTTTGAGCTAGAGATGGAGGATGAAACGGGATTTGAGACTGAGATGGCGCCTGCTGTACTCTCGTATCACATCAATGACGCGTTCAATCTCCAGTTTGTTTATGGACCGACGTTCTGGGCCGATCCCTATGGATTCCTTGGAGATCATTTTCGACTCACACGGGGTCATGTGGGTGTGATTGACCAGAAATTCGGGGGAGCAGACGCGGCTGGACGCTTCCGTAGTACCCGTCAGAATCTGGGCGTTTATGGCAGGCCGACCGAGAAGTTGTTTTATAATCTTGTCTTCAGCGGCGTGGCAGATGATGCGGAAGGTGAGGATGCCAGCAGCTACAGTGGCAGGGTCGCTTTTGACTTCACCCCCAACTTGATGGTTGGCGCCTACGGGGTAAACGGGCGGGACGAGGCAGCCTCGCTGAATTTCAGTCGCTACGGTATTGACGCCCAGTTCGACTTCGGCTTTGGCGGTCGATTGCAGGGCGCATTTACCTCTGCCAGCGATGACATTGCCGGTGGAGGAAGCGTTGACAATGATGCATTCTCAATCCAGGCAATGTGGGTCTTCTCGGACGATAATCTGAAACCGACCTGGGTACCGCTGGTTCGGCTGGATAGCTACGAAACCAACAATGGTGCAGACAGCTTTGATGAGTTAACAATCAATGTCAGCTACTACCTGACTGAAAACATCAAAATCTACGCTGAATACTGGAATCGATTTAATGCGCCTACGTCCGCGCAGGAAGACAGCAGGTTTACGATTCAGCTTCACGCAGCGTTTTAGTTCTCAGGAGGCAATCGTGTAACACGCGATTGCCTCCGTCTCTTGTTTCTTGGGGAAGTTCACTCTAGTCGCTATCATCTTTTCAATAACTTGTTGGGACAAAGCTTGTGATAAAAAAAATATTAGGTGTCAAGCAGCCATTCGGTTCAACAACTGTTAGCGGACTATTCGCCATCCCAATATTGTTCCTGTCTCTTCAGGCCATTGGCAGCCCTGATATGTCTGGTGAAGATCTGTTCAAGAAAAGATGTTCACTATGTCACAGTCTGCCTGATCCAGCGCAGATACCGCCTGATGGTTGGGAGAAACGCCTGAACATGATGGCTCCCCTTGCGCGGTTAAAAAGGAAGCAAAAGGCAGAAGTTTTACAGTACCTCCAGGATCATGCCAGGGCGGAAGTTCTGGAGGCGGTAGCAATGAATGACCGTGCTCTGGTTGAAGAGAAATGCAGCACCTGTCACTCGTTGGGGCGAGTTGTACTGGAATCTTTCGACGGCAACGCCGGTCGCCACGTACTTGATCGAATGCAGTCGTACGCGGGTACTGATTATCTGTCAGATGATGAACTGAAGCGGATACTGGGCTACCTGCAAAATGGTAAAGACCTGGCGATGCTTTCATCGCCCGAACAGGATGCGACCCCGACCCAGGTGTTCCGGATTCGCTGCTCGGCCTGCCATACCCTGGAGAGAGTAATCGCGCTGATAGGCGCCAACAAGACTTCGGAGTCATCCTGGGTTCACATTGTGTCGCGCATGCAAGCCAAGGCGCCGGAATGGATTTCCCCTGAAGAATCAGAGCTACTACTCGCTTACATTCAATCCCTTGAGATTGAAAATAACGATCCATAGGGCGATCACGGACAGGTGAGAGCGTTTCTCAACTATGGACCAGTCGCGGCAGGTAATAGTTGAGCGTTACGGCACGGATGATGAAATACAGCATTAATGACGCCCATAACCCGTGGTTGCCGAACAGGCCGACAAGCAACCACCAGGCCAGCAGGTAGCCAAGGACTGAGACGATCATTGCGTTGCGCATCTCCCGGGTCCGCGTGGCGCCAATAAAGACCCCATCAAGCAGGTAGCACCAGACCGACACTACCGGCGCGGCGATGGCCCAGGGGAGATAGGTTTGCGCTGTCTCGCGCACCTCGATGACGTTGGTGAGCACATTGATGATGGTTTCCCCGACCAGAAAGAAGAAAACGCTCACCAGCAATGCTGTCGTGAATCCCAGCTGCGCTGTATATCTGATGGCGACCTTGATCTGTTCCCGGTTCTTTGCCCCGGTGGCGCTGCCCACGAGACTCTCCGCGGCCAATGCAAAGCCGTCCAGGAAAAATGCAGAGAATGTGACAAACTGCAGGAGGATCGCATTCGCTGCCAGGAGAATGTCCCCGGACTTTGCCCCCTCGTTGGTAAACCAGGCAAATGCGAATATCAGGCACAAGGTTCGAATCATAATATCTCTATTGATGACGAACATGCGTTTCAGGGCGTGGGTGTCCATGAGCTGGTTGATGTCTATCTGCAGACCACCGTGCCGTTGCTTTAGACGATAAAACACGATGCCGAGACCGGCTGCCAAGGCGAGAAACTCGGAGATTAGGGTAGCGGCCGCAATGCCAGCGACATCGAAACCGAAGCCAACGACAAACACCAGATCAAGAATGATATTGGTGAAATTCAGCAGTAACTGCAGGATAAGAATGGAGCGGGTATCCTGTTGGCCGAGCAGATAACCCATAATGGCAAGGTAGGACAGGCTGAGCGGTGCACCCCAGATCCTGATGTGAAAATAGGTCAGCGCCGCACCTTCGACCTTTACGCTTCCATCGATGATTGAAAATGCCAGGCTGGCAATCGGTGCCTGTAGAAAGAGCAGCAGCGAACCGATGAACGTGCCGACCAGGAATGCCCTGTAGAACGCTGCCTTTGCCTCGGCATCATCTCCCGCACCCCTGGCCTGGGCGACCAGACCGGTTGTGCCCATTCTCAGGAATCCAAATCCCCAGTAGAGAAAACTGAATACCATACTGCCGATGGCAATTGCGCCGATCAGGGCTGGATCGCCCAGGTTACCGATGACGGCGGTGTCAACCAGACCAAGTAACGGGGTAGAGATATTTGAAAGAATGATTGGCCAGGCGATGTAAAAAACCTGGCTGCGAGTAACTAGGGATTGCTTCACATATCGAACTTGATTTTCAGGGTTTGTTTTTTTTGGATACTAGCATGAATGATTGCTGATACTATCGCCCACTTGTTGATTGTGTCTTGGCAACCAGGAGGAACAGGTGCAGGAAAGCAATATCCCCGTTATCATCGGGGCGGGACAGTTGGTGGATCATGAAGCGGACGTGGACCGGCATATCGAACCTCTTGATATGTTGACTCGCGTTGCGGCTAGTGCCGGGCAAGACGCCGGACTGGATGCCAAATGTCTGCAAAAACTCGATACCATCGCACTTGTCGGTATTGCCGGTTGGCACCCTGATAATTCTCCTGATCTTGTTGCCAGCAAACTAGGCGCCCATCCGGCGCGTCAATTCGTTACCGGCACAGGCGGCCAGGTGGGAATCACGCTGCTGAATTTTGTCGCCAGTGAAATTGTGAAAGGGGAATCTGAATTTGCCCTGGTTGCTGGTTGCAATAATCTCAAAGTTCTGATGAAAGCGATTGGTTCCGGTACGCAGCTTAGCTGGACCAGGGGAGGGACCGGTGTACCCCTACTGGTTGGCGGCGACGAACCCGGAAGCAGTGACCTGGAAGGCCAGTACGGTTTAAAACAACCACCCGATATCTATCCATTGTTTGAAAATGCCATGCGCGCCAAACTGGGGTTGAGCTTTGAGCAGCACAGACAACGAATGGGTAACCTGTTTACGAGGTTTACGGAGGTCGCCGCAGATAACACTTACGCCTGGTTTCCCACGCGCAGGTCCGCCGATGAACTGACTACCGTAACAAAGACCAACAGGATGATCTCGTTTCCCTATCCCAAATACCTCAATGCTGTGCTGAATACGGAACAGGCGGCAGGTGTGATTCTGTGTTCTGTTGAAAAAGCCCGGGCACTGGGCATTCCTGAAGAGAAATGGGTCTATTGGTGGGGCGGAGCGCACAGCCAGGAGAAAGCATGGTGGACCAGTGAGCGACCGAATTTTACCGAATGTCCATCAATGAAGGATACCCACATCAGTGCGCTGGCAAATGCCGGGATCGAGGTACCCGAGTTGGACCATTTCGACTTTTACAGTTGCTTTCCTGTTGCGGTACAGATGGCCTGTGAAATGCTGGGTATTGCGGTCGATGATGAGCGGGGATTTACGGTCACCGGCGGCTTGCCTTATGCGGGTGGTCCAGCGAGTGCCTATACCTTGCATTCCATCGCGGAAATGGTGCACAAGCTGCGCGAAAATCCCGGTGACAAGGGACTAGTCACCGGGAACGGCTGGTATCTGACCAAGCATTCGGCAGCGGTCCTGTCTTCCGCACCGAAAGAATCGGCCCCCAGGGATGGTTTAATTGCGGAACTGCCTTCCATGCAGATGCAGACAGCAGCCGAAGTTGTCGATGCCGCCGCCGAGGGATCAGCAACCATTGAATCCTACACGGTCGCTTACGACCGGGAGGGTAAACCTGTAAGAGGAATCGTGCTTGGTCGCACTGATGCAGGCAGCAGATTTCTTGCAAACACCCCGGATTCGCTTGAATTCCTGGAAGCCTTTGTTGCCCAGGAACAGATCGGCGCACGGGGTCAACTCAAGGTCAGGGAAGGAATGAGTCTTTTTTCAGCATGACGGGAAGGTCCGGAAGAGATAGCGCGATACTATTATGCAAACTTTCCCGTAAAAGGAATAAACTTGCGTTAGTGAATGCACCACGCAAAGGAGAGCGGCTATGCCAGAATTAGATCAGGTCAAGTTCGTACTGCGGCTGCCACCCAGCTTGCATAAAAAAATCAAGCGTCGAGCCAAAACAAACAACACTTCCATGAATAAGGAAATCACAAACATCCTCAATGATTCGTTTAATGAAAAGACGACCGCCAAGGTGCTCAATGACCTTGTCAGACGGCTGGAGAAGAAGAGAGTCATCTGAAGATTGCCAGAAGTTTAAGGCATCGTTATGGAAAAAGAAGTACACCCGTTAGTCAGGGAATACCAGGACTGGAGCCCGCGATCCGCAGCCTTAATGGACCGCGCCAGGCAGGTTTTTCCCGGGGGTGATACACGCGCGAGTGCGCACTATGGCCCCTATCCTCTGGTAATGGAACGGGGAGAAGGCTGCCGGTTGTTTGACGCTGATGGTCATGAATTTCTGGATTTCATGAACAACTTCACTTCTCTGATTCATGGTCATGCCCACGGGCCGACCGTGTCGGCGGTGACGCAGCAAGTGCCCCGGGGAACCGCTTTTGCAGCGCCTAGCATTGACCAGATTGAATTAGCGGAGTTGATCCGCTCACGGGTAGCCTCGATTGAACAAATGCGTTTCTGCAGTTCGGGTACGGAGGCAACTTTAATGGCGCTGCGTTGCGCCAGGGCCGTCACGGGTCGACAGAAGATAATGAAGATGGAAGGTGGCTATCATGGTAGCTATGAGCTTGCCGAGGTCAGCCTTATTCCGGACCCTGATGGACGCGGTGATATTGCACACCCCAACTCCCTGCCGGTGGATAAAAGCATTCCTGATAGCGTCCTGGCAGATACGGTGGTTTGTCCCTATAACGAACCTGAACTGGCACGCTCTCTGATCGGTGAGCATGCGCATGAATTGGCCGCGGTGATCGTGGAGCCCATTCTCGGGTCCATGGGAATGGTACCGGCCAGCACTGAATTTCTGACCGCACTGCGGGAAGAAACCGAGAAAAACAATATTGTCCTGATTTTTGATGAGGTGATTTCACTACGCTTGTCCAGTGCGGGAGAACAGGGCCGTCGGGGTATCACGCCTGACCTGACCTGCATGGGAAAAATAATCGGTGGAGGTCTGCCGGTCGGGGGCTTTGGTGGCAGGAAGGATCTGATGCAGGTTTTCAACCCGGATTCCAGGGAAACTGTTTTTCACGCCAGTACGTTTAGCGGCAATGCACTCACGATGGCTTCCGGCCTGGCGACCCTGTCTGATTTTGAGGAGAAAGATTCTGACAGGATTAACCGGCTGGGCGAGCAGCTTCGTCGTGGCTTCAACGGAACCTTGAGCCAGCATGGGATAAGAGGGAAGGCGATTGGATCAGGCTCATTGAGCAACATCATTCTCAGCGACGACACGATTCATGATGCCAGGGATGCAATGCAGGGAATGATCGCGGCGGGGCATATTAGCGCCTTGTTACATCTTGGCATGTTACGCAAGGGGATCGTGTCAGCCAGTCGGCTGATGTATTGTATTTCAACCCCGATGGATGAAACTCATATTGAAATAGCGATTACCGCGCTGAGTGACACACTGAGTGAACTTAGGCCCTACATCGAGGCAGAAAGACCTGGATTAATCGTATAAACGGAATTGTAGAAGAAGTCATGCAGACCACGCCCATTCAAAGAAGCCGTAAAATGCTGGCGCCACCGATCAAGATACCTAGGGCATTTGATGATCCGCAGCGGGTTCTCTCGCTGGTGAATAAAGGCGCGCCTTACAAGACAATCACCGCGGTTCAGAAAAATCCTCCGAATGAAGATACGCCTGGCTGGTTCCGGAATTTCTGGGCGCTGGGCGGCAAGGTCCTGTTCGAGAGAGCGGAAGACGTGTTTTACAATCCAAGGTTTATTGAAGCGGCGAGAGATAGCTTTCAGGCGGAAATTATCCAGCCACTGACCATGATGACCAATCTGAATGTTCCGGCGTCGTCATCTGCGCCGCATCTGGACCTGCCTTTTTTCAGAGGTACACATCAGCGCGAAGTGCCCAGTTGGATTCTGGCACCCATGGGCGAGTCTGGTTTATTTCAGGAATGGGCGATACCAGTGGCATCGGCGATCACCTGGTTTTATGAAGGCGCAGGTGGTGATTTCGAATACTGGCCGGAAGGCTTTAACGCGCCTTCTCACACCGTCAGCCCCCCTTACTCCAATACCAGCGTGCTCGCTGATAATGAATATATGTACCACCGGGTGGGGCAGATGGGCGCAGAGGATGACTATCTGACCGAAGGAATTTCAAGCGAAGCGTTGTTACACAGAAAGCCTGGTGGATGGGAAATCAAGTTGCTGGACCGGTCCCTTCGTTATTATCGCGATGAACAGATAAGAATATCGATTCTGTGGAAAGCATTCTGTTTCAAGGATCAGTGGGCAGCTGATGCTTTTTTGGATGAAGAACACAATCTCACACCGGAGAGGCTGGTGGACATTTTCTGCGAAGATCTACAGAAAAGGGCTGTTGCCTTTAACGCACCCTCAGATCTTGCTACAGATAAAGCCTGGATGAAAATCATTGTAGAGACTTATCGCGCGCCTGAAGGTACGGCTTACTAATTCGTTAGGCATTATTACCGGGATGAGGGCCTAACAGCTTGCATGAGGTGATGATTCGGGTAAGGGTAGTGATCCAGCATAAGGTTCCAAAGATGCTCGCGACCAACCAGAACCAGGCTGGAAACAGGCACATCACCAGGAATGCCACATTGGTTTCAAATCCTTCTGTCAGGCCGCCAAGATAGTAGATGGACTTGGCCCCTCGTAATTCCGTGGACATGGATCTTTTTGCAGCAAAAATGGACAGTGTGAGAAAGGAGGTGCCTGTACCGATGAAACTGAAAATCAGGAAAGCGCCGTATATGGCCTGATCAGGCTGTGCCAGGCAAAAGCCAAATATTACCGCTGAGTAAAAAATAAAGTCGAGAACGATATCCAGGTAGCCGCCCAGGTCTGTAATACCACGCTGGCGTGCGATAGCACCATCAAGGCCGTCTGCAATTCGATTGATGACGATGATGACGATAGCAAGGAAATACATCTGAAATGCCAATGCGGGAATCACCGTCAAACCCAGCAAAAATCCACCGACAGTCACCTGGCTGGCAGTGATCTTACTTTCCCTTAGTAACCAGGCGACCTTGTCGAGGGGTGGATCCATATACCGCCTTAGTCGGTCATCAATCATAACGCTTGTATGAGCTGTCTGAATCGGTGAATTATAATTACGGCATCTCCATCTTTTAGCTCACGTGGATCGATGACCTGGCAACCGCACCCGTGCGCCCCTACATCCTTTTTCCCTGGGCTAGGAGGATCGTTGCGCTCGCTGGCGTTGCCGTCTCGCCACGCCATCCTCGGCTTTGTCCATATCAGTAATTGTCTCGAGGTTCTCAAGGAACGTTTCAAATGAGGCATCTTCGCCGAGGCGGGCTCCGTCGTTTGCATACATGGCCGCAGTTGAAAAATTACCACTGGCAGCCTGGAATACTTTCCCCGTTGGTGCTTCCTCACTGCACATATAGATCACTGCAGGTGTGACCAGTGAAGGTGCACGCTCTGCCGGTGGTTCATCAGGGTCGAACGTATCACGACCCGGTAAATTCGATGTCATTCTGGTTGCGGCGCCAGGGGCAAGGCAATTGGTTTTGATATTGTGACTCGCACCTTCAAGGGCGAGTACGTTCATTAACCCAAGCATACCCATTTTAGCCGCGCCATAGTTGGACTGTCCGAAGTTTCCCCAGATGCCGGAGCCGGAAGAAGTGAAGACGATGCGACCATAATTTTTTTCGTACATGATCGGCCAGGCAGCGTGGGTGACATATGCGGTACCGTTCAAATGCACACTTATTACAAGATCCCACTCGTCCAGGGTCATATTCTTGAATGATTTGTCACGAAGAATCCCGGCGTTGTTGACGAGAATATCAATGGTGCCGTAGGCATCTATGGCGTCAGTGACAATGCTTTTCGCGCCTTCCCGGTCTGAGACAGAAGCCTTATTGGCTATTGCTTCGCCACCGGCTGCCTTGATCTGCGCCACCACCTTGTCGGCCATGTCGCCCTCACCTGATCCATCTACGCTGCCGCCGAGGTCGTTCACCACCACCTTTGCACCACGTCTGGCAAATTCCAGTGCATGGGCTTTACCCAGACCGCCACCTGCGCCTGTAATGACGACTACCTTACCTTCAAATTCACTCATTGAATGCTCCATCTGTATTATTATGGTTGACTGTTTTTTCCCTTATCTCTGCTAGTTGCACAAGAATCTGCTGATGTTTTTCACGGGTTAGATCGTAATGGTTATAACACCATACCGAGACCACGGCAAAACCGGCAACGATGGGTCCGAACAACAGACCGAGATTAAACAGGGTATCGGCCGGTACGTCTGCTGCGGTATGAATTTGCTCGCCAGTCGGCCAGTCAATAATATCCAACCCGATACCGGCCACCAGTGTACCTAACCCTGACGCACTCTTGTTTGAAAATGAGACTGCACCAAAGAAGATGCCTTCCTGCCTCCTTCCTGTCTTGAGTTCGTGTTCATCGGCAATATCGGCCACCATGGAACCAAAGCTCACCAGGGCCTGGACGACGCCTGCGCCTTGCAGGAACTTGATAATGACCAGTGTCCAGATCAGGCTTGAAGTTCCGTTCTCGGGAAACCAGTCCATCAACCTCAGAACGACGGGAACGATCTGGCATACTGCCCACCATGCGGTACCGAATACCACGCCGGGTTTCTTGTCCCACCAGATATGAATGTAGCGAGTAAAAAAGGTACCTATAATGACCCCGATAGGCGTCGCTACCTGGTAGTAGATCATATCCGAGGAAGTCAGCTCCCAGAAAAAAGTATTCATGTAGAGATTCAACGCGCCATCCACGCCGACCATCAGGAATACGATGATGACGCCAAAAAACAGCCAGCGAAAAGACGCGTTTTCGAGCGCCATTTTTGTTTCAGAAAATACGCGACCGAAACTGAACGGCTCTGGATTGGCTGGCGCGGGTGGTAAATGTGGTATTTCCTTGTGCGTCCCGACTGCGGAAATCCAGATGGTAATCACCATGAATATGCAGAGAGTGAAAGCATAGGGCGAGTAAGCTGCCGGGTTAAGCTGACCCCTGGTGAATTCATCGGATTCGACGAAGAACACACCGAATGCGAGAACGACAGCGATCAGTGCGCCGATTGTGCTGAACGCCTGGCGAAAACTTACAATAACTGTTCGTTCTTCAAAATTCTCTGTCAGTTCGGCTCCCAGCGCAATATGCGGTACATGGTACAGGGTCATGGCGGCGCGTGTGAGCACAGAAAAGACAACGAGCCAGGCGAACAAAGCCAATTCGCTTACGTCCGGCGGGCTGAATAATGCATAGAAACAGACTGCGAGCGGAATCGCCGACGCATACATAAAGGGGTGACGGCGTCCAAACCGCGACTGCCAGTTATCGGATAGAGACCCGGTCAGGGGATCGGTAACCGCATCAAAAATCAACGCGATACCTAGCGCCAGACCACAAAGGGTTCCGGATACTCCGAGAACCTGGTTGTAATAAAAAAGTACGAACAGGCCAAAGGAAGTATTTTTTAACCCTTCAGCGAGTTGACCGACACCATAGTAGACTTTGGTTGGAAAACCTATTTTACGATCACTGGACATCGAGGACACTGTAACAGCTTGTTTCTCTACTTCCCATATAGGTTGGTCTGTCTGATCACTGCGCCGCATAACGCCTCGAGAAAATACTTGCAGGATCAATGATTCAGATCAATTTCGGTATACCCCAAGTAGGTTATTTTAATCCCCAACTGTTCTAACTATGTTGTAACACTCAGGTTGGTGGATATGGCGTGTGATCTCTGCGGGAAAAAGTTGGCTGGTTTCATGAGATCAGCAACTACGATTGTTTGTCTAGGCCTGCTTAATTCAAGTTGGGCTCAAGAGCCCGGAGAAACGAAGTTCAA
>JACZXW010000134.1 GCA_022571415.1 Pseudomonadota bacterium | reverse complement strand
ATCTTCCTGCTTCAGGGCTTTCAGCAGGGGTCTTGGTTCGAGAAATTCTTCCGAAAAAAATATGTCACCGAATTCATGCAGTTTAGCGACAGATTCGGAAAGTCCTTTGGCGCCTTCCAGTATTTCGCCTAAGGTTTCCTTCAGGACCTGGGTGTAAAGGAGTTGCTTGCCGTACTTCCATTCATAGATGGCTTTGGACTCATCCAGGCCTTCATAGCACTGCAGGCGTATGCAGGGAACCTCGAGCATGCTGGCGGCGGTTTTTGCCAGTTCTGTCTTGCCCACCCCGGGAGGACCCTCGATTAGGATGGGTTTTTCCAGGTGATAGGCCAGGTACACTGCCGTGGCAATCTGCTTGTTGCAAATGTAGTCCATGGCCTCGAAGTTGTCCTGAATCGCTTCAACACTGGCAAGTCTGTCTTCGTTCTTAATGGTCACGAAAAATCCTTATCTGCTTTGGCTGCCATTGAGGCTACGGAAATTGCTGCCACCGAGGGTGGCAGGTGCTGCATTATGTAAATCTGGTGCTGCTTTGTACAGCCGTAGTCCGCACATCAAAATGCGGTATGAACCTGAATAACAGATGTTTATGTGCTTAACGCCATGGCGGGACAGGACATGCACAGTGCCAGGGATGGGCTAACGAACGAGTCCATTAGCCTGGTTCTGCTGTCTTTGCTTTCGGTTTTCATCTCCGCGGCGTAACAGTTCCTCCCGGTTAGAGGCATCGACTCTGGCGTAATTTTCTTTCCACTGTTCATTGTCTGCCCATCGGAATGGCGTCGTCACGATCGCCCCAGGTGCGGTTGCAGACCTCAGCAGGTCTAACGCCATTGATACCGATTGCCGTTGCGTGTCCCTGTCAAAGGGTTTTCCCAGCGGATTGCCAAGGGGAAAGTCATTGAACAGAAATCGTGGGACACCACAGGTTGTCACGATGTCATAGGCAGAACCGATGATGACAGTTGTGATACCACCGGCTTCAAGCACACGGGCTGTCAGACTCACGGTCTGGTGGCAAACGGGTCACAAAGGCACCAATAGTACAATGTCGACCTGGTCTATCCTGCAAGCTTCGAGAATGGTGGGCGCATCTTTTTCCAGGGTACTGGCATGGCTGTATTCAGTTGGCACGAAATGAAACCTTGGTGCAAGTCTGCCTATGCGGTTTGATTCCGCGAGTTCGCTAAGAACTTCAAGTGGGAAATAGCTTTGCCGGTCATCGGTATTCGTTGTGACCTTGTCCCAGGCCAGATCATCGGTGCAGAAATTTTCCGGCACTTCGGTAAATGAATAACTGCGCGCGTCACGAATAGGCTTGGGTATTTCCTGCTCAACGACGGCAGTTGTCACGAGGGTGACAGTGCAATCCGCTAAAGGTCGCGTCAGGGGTGAGAAGGGGGTCTCATCGAAACGGGCCCAGACGTAGTCTGTTTTAAACCCCTGGGCGCGGTAGTAGTCACGTGTTCGGCGAATATATCCAATGGTATTCATGGGTGTAACCGAATCAATCCTTCCTGGGCAACTGAAGCGACCAGATCGCCACTGGCGTCAAATATTGTACCGCGACTGAATCCCCGGGCTCCACCGGAAAACGGACTGTCCTGCTGGTATAGCATCCATTCATCCGTCCTGAATGGCTTGTGAAACCACATGGCATGATCAAGGCTCGCGACCTGGAAATTTGCGTTTCCCCAGCCTAGGGCGTGAGGGCGGTAGCTGGTGTCAATCAGGGTCATATCCGATGCGTAGGCGAGGACACACTGATTCAGGCGAATATCCTCCGGCATAGCATCGATGGTTTTGATCCAGACATGCTGTTCAGGTTTCGCAGGGACGGGGTTGTATTCATTGATGGGCTCAACAAATCGCATTTCAATTGGCCGTGGCCGTTCAGTCCTCCCCTTGAATTCTTCAGGAATGTCACTGGCATATTTTTTGTGCAGGTCCCGCTCGCTGATACAGTCAGCCGGAGCGGGAACAACCGGTGCATCGAAGTGGTGTTCGAGTCCGGTTTCAGTGACCTGAAATGAGACTGACATGCTGAATATGGCGTGACCTCGCTGTATAGCAATTACCCGGCGTGTTGTGAAGCTCCTGCCATCTCGAATACGGTCCACCTTGTACAAAATGGGGATCGTCGTGTCCCCGGGTCTGAGGAAATATCCGTGTAATGAGTGAGCGTTACGGGTTTCATCTTCGACTGTGCGCGAAGCTGCCACCAGTGCCTGCCCCAGTACCTGGCCACCATAGACCCGCTGCCAGCCTTCATCAGGACTGACTCCCCTGAACAAATTGACTTCAATCTGTTCCAGATCGAGAAGGTCCAATAAATCTTGCAGTTCCTGCTTCATATTTCCATCGCTTCATGCCTGCCGCTGAGTTCGCCGGTCAGAACCTCCCGCTAGTACCTGTACGTCTCAGACTTGAACGGACCCTCGGCGGGAACATTGATGTAGCTGGCCTGGTCCTTTGTGAGCCGGGTAATCACGCCGCCAAATCCCTGCACCATATAACCGGCCACTTCCTCGTCCAGGGTTTTGGGCAATACTTCCACAGTAACTGATTGGCGTTGGCTGGGATCATGATCGGCCCAGGCCCGCTCAAACAAGTACATTTGCGCCAGCACCTGGTTAGCAAAAGAACCGTCCATGATACGCGACGGGTGGCCGGTTGCATTGCCCAGGTTGACCAGTCGGCCTTCAGATAGAAGGATGACATAGTCTTTTGGATCATCGCTGCGGTAGATTTTGTGAACCTGTGGTTTTACTTCTTCCCACCTCCAGGTGTCACGCATGAATTTAGTATCTATCTCGGTATCGAAGTGCCCGATGTTACAGACGATCGCGTTTGACGACACGGTTCGGAGCAGGTTTTCGTCACACACATTGACGTTGCCGGTACAGGTAACAATCAGGTCTGTCGCGTTCATCAATCTGGTGTCGATATCCTCCAGTTTGCCGGTATTGATGCCATTCAGGTAGGGGGATACCACTTCATAGCCATCCATACAGGCCTGCATGGCGCAGATGGGATCAATCTCCACGACTCTCACGATCATGCCTTCCTGTCGCAGGCTCTGTGCCGATCCTTTGCCCACGTCACCATAGCCGATGACCAGTGCACGTTTCCCGGCCATCAGCATATCCGTGCCCCGCTTGATGGCATCGTTCAGGCTGTGTCGGCATCCGTACTTATTGTCGTTTTTTGACTTGGTGACAGAGTCGTTAACATTGATTGCCGGAACTTTAAGTTCTCCGGCTGCCAGCATTTCGTAAAGGCGATGCACACCTGTGGTCGTTTCCTCCGTAATGCCATGGATGTCAGCCAGCATTTGCGGGTACTTGTCGTGCACCATCTCGGTCAGGTCGCCGCCGTCGTCGAGGATAATGTTGGCGTTCCAGGGTTGCCCATCCTTCAAAATGGTCTGTTCGATACACCAGAGGAACTCTTCCTCCGTCTCTCCTTTCCACGCAAACACCGGTATGCCCCGTTCTGCCACGGCTGCAGCCGCGTGATCCTGGGTTGAAAATATATTGCAGGAAGACCAGCGAACTTCGGCGCCCAGGGCGACCAGGGTTTCAATCAGCACAGCAGTCTGGATGGTCATGTGGATGCAACCCAGTATTTTTGCACCGGCCAGAGGCTGTTCATCGTTGTATTTTTTACGCAGCGCCATTAAAGCAGGCATCTCAGCTTCGGCGAGTTCAACTTCGATGCGTCCGTATTTAGCCAGGCTGACATCTGCGACTTTGTAGTCAATATTACTCATAGATATGCTCTCATTTTATACTTCATTGTTTGTTGATACAGGCGAACCTGCACCTGAAATCCGTTGCGTAAACCCAGGTACGCACTTTGGCCTTTTCCCAGTTTGGCGTCTTCTGCCCAGTGATCCAGGTCGCTGGGATCGAAACCAAGCCACAGGTCACCGCAGATATTTCGGGTCCAGTCCTGATCGTGCGAACAAAGATCGACGATCAACAGCCGTCCCCCAGGCGCCAGTATTTGACGTGCCGACTTAAACACCTGGGCGGGAGAAGGCAGGTGATGCAGTACCATGTTCAGAACAATCAGGTCAGCTTGATGAGTTGTTTCGAGATCTGACAATTCACCGAGGAAAAATTCGATATTCTTGAGGCGATGTTGCGTCGCCTTGGCGCGTGTTCTGTTGAGCATCTCTTCGGCATTGTCTACCGCCAGCAGAGAATTGAACCGTGTACTGAGGACGCACATAAAATCACTTTCCCCGGGACCCACTTCGATAACGGTTTCGTTTCTGGATTGGTGCTCACTACAAAGCATATCGGTAACGCACCCCGAGTAGTGTGAAAATTCCACAATCAGATCCTGGTTTTCCTTGAGCCTGGCGGCGTTTTTCCTGAAAAACGCTTTTGAATGCTGCGCTCTGTCGCGATGAATTTGCTGGCATCGCTTCTTGATTTCGGGGGTGAGAACAATCCGATCAATGGATTCAAACAAGCTGGTCACCAGGTGGTTGATTGGATTTTCCTGTGAAACGAAAGCCCGCCGGTAGAAAATCGAGTTGCCTTCACGCCGTGTTTGCAGCAGACCTGAGCCCGTAAGAATTTTGAGATGGTGGCTCATGCCGGGCTGGGCGGTGTCGAAGATGTGGCATAGCTCCATCACGCCGAATGACTCTATGCTCAACACACGAAGGATGTGCAGCCGCAAAGACTCGGCAGTAGCCTTGCAAAACGCCAGCAGGTACTCGGAATCGACTGAACTTGTTGAGTATTGGGTGTTCATTCTCATTCAATATCAATTAATATCGATATACTAACAGTATCTGTTTCATACTGAAAAGTATATCAAAATATTTTGATATGGGATTTTGCTGAGGTTGTTTATACTTTGTCCATGACTGGTGCAATAAGCC
>JACZXW010000038.1 GCA_022571415.1 Pseudomonadota bacterium | reverse complement strand
AAAACGTCGACATGGATATGTCGGCAACATCAGCCCGGCTGACTTTGAAAAGAGGACAACCGGTCTTAACCAAATGGTCCACTAAACGGGGTAAGACCACAAAGCCGACATCTTTCGGTACCAGCTCAAATGGAGCTAGCGGCCAGGAGCAGACGATCCAGTATCCTTCGGCTAGTTCCGAGTATAAGAAGGACAAAGACCCTTTTCCAACAAAACCCAACTTACATCGTGGATATCCAAAGGCTCTTTTCTGGATACTGGAAGGAATTAACAGGGTGATTATTGCAATTTTGATGAAATTTTGGCCCGAATTCAGCTGGTATTCACTTGAGATAAAAACCAGACCGATCGCTGCTTCACTGAAGCCCATCAGCTTTCTGATTACTCGCTAACCTATCTGCTAAAAGCTTGCTTGGGGTTCAGCGCACATGACTGCTATTCATGCTTAACCGGCGTCAATGGATTCATATATCACCTCCTGCAGTAGACGTGTTATTGGTTCATCTGCGTAACCGATATTCTCCACAACCTTTCTCGCCCGCAGGGAGAGGCGCTGATAGCCCCAGAGTGATCGCCGTTTAGATTCAACCCATCCCTCTCTCTGGTAATAGAACGGCAGATTGACATCGAAATAGGAGATGCTGTCGGCATCTTTGAGCAGGTCAGAATCAGGATCACCTCCCACCTCGTGGACCTCAACCAGGTGGCATGCCTCGTCCACAATGTCCTGCGCCAGGCCGCAACCCTCCAGGATCCCGCGCAAAAGTAGCGCACCACGTCGAGCATGCGCTGCCTTGAAGGTATCGTAGTCCGAATAGTTTTCACGCCTTACACGCTCCGGAGTGGCGCGATCGATATCGTGGGCCAACGCCGCCAACTGTAGAGCCTCGCCAGCATCCGGTTCCAGGTACAAAAGCCACTCCAGGGTGTTGTCGGCATGACCTGGATCCTCGGGTACTTCCGAACGAGCGATAAGCATCCGGATGCGATTTCTGACGTAGTGGTTTGGCAAACGGGCTCTATTAACTGGTTGGAGTTTGTCTACGCCAGCCATACCCTTGGCGACATAGTGGGTTGCGCCTTTTGCGGCGACAGTGACCGCCGTCATCACCGTATCACCACACATAACTCGCAGACCTAGCAGGGCGGTGAACACATCTCCAGCTCCGTTGGTGTCGAGTACTTGTTTCACGGGCACGATCGGAATGTCGTTTTCTCCACTCTTCTCAAAGATGGTTACCGCCTTATCCCCCCGCGTTAAGGCGACGAGTCGACTTTGCTGGGCCATCCGACGGGCAATCACTTCAGCCTCAGGATGGTCCGCTTCTGATAGTGTTACAGCCAATAGTCTCTTGGTCAGCAAGATGTCCGGTGGCGCGCACGGTCTAACCCATCCATCCGACTCGACTGTACGCAACCACCCCTGGACGCCAACAATGAGTTCGGATTCCGGCAAGGCGATCAGCAAGTCTGAGTCGCATTCACTCATCACAGGCACCAGAAAGACAAAAGGCAGGTTGCGCCAAGCGGACGGGATATCGTCCACAGTGATATCAGCGGCACACTCCTCCAGACTTAGTTGTCTTTCGCCGCCCTTGTAATGATGGCGAAATGTGGTGAACGACTCCGCTGGAAGAAGATGCAGGCTAATGCGAGAATCAGTCCAAAGCTGCTTCAGCAGTGGGCCGTCCGGCGCACGGGTCAGCAGAGCCACTTCCATCCCACATGCACTGAGTGTACGGGCCACGTAGGCAGCGGCACCACCGAGACCTTCCTGATCGCCGATAAGATCACGGGTGACGTGACCGATCACCAGGATGGGGGCTGTCTGGCTCATGCGACAGTCACACCGGTTGTAGCATTGATGTCGGTCAATCTCGTACGGGTCATGAGCCCCGCGACAATCGCAACGATCTTGGTGCGATCAATACTATCCATTACGCGCAACACCGACACGACGCAGGGTCTCAAGATTCATCACCACCGCGATTAAAACCAGTACGGGTAATACCATATTAAGCACCGCACCCAGAAAGATAAGAAACACGCGCACATCACGACCCACACGCAACCCAGTTCCAGCTCCTCCATGAATTCGCTCGCGCATCAGGTTGTCATACTTGTCTGCGGTGTAACTCAGCATGAAGGAACCAATAATGGCCATAAAACCAGCAAATAAAATCCAGCCGTTCACTTCCTGCGCCAATAGATGCCAGGTTAAACCGAATAAAAGAAAGGCATCAGCATAGCGGTCCAGTACTGCGTCGAACCAACCACCGAAATCACTGCTTTGATATTTAAGCCGTGCCACTTCACCGTCACAGCCATCAATGATGGACGCGAATTGGGCCAAAACACCACCCAGGAACAATGCAAGATAGCCACCTAGTGCAAACAGTCCTGCCGCCAGCAGGGAGCACAAAAATGAGAACAGTGAAATCTGATTAGGCGTTAACCGGCTGCGCACCAAATATCGCGAAATCCTTATCGACACTGGACGGTTTAAATAACGTGCGACGGGTCCGTCATTGGCCTTGTCAGAAACCTGCTTAAGCAATGCCTGCTCAGCTTTTTGCAATGCTTGAGGATCATCCACATCAATCCAGAAACCGTCCAACAGGATTGCTTTGGCGCGACCTTCAGCAGCCAGGATCCTTACCGCTCCGGACAAAGACGTATCACTCTCTTTTTCTTTGCTTCGCTCCAGCGCCTCGAAGATCGCGGGGGAACACAGGAAAATACCTGTATCGAATCCGTTGAAGTCCGACAGTCCCTTACCGATATCCCGGATTTTTTGGCACTGTATCGAGCCATCGTCTTCAACCTGCACTCGGGTAACATCATCCAGGTCGACGAGCGAGTTGTGGATATCGTTATCCACCCCCAGCACAATCTCCTCATTCCCCAGGGTTAGCCTTATCAGGGGTTGGACCAATTTGGGATCAAAAAGGTGGTCCGCCATAAGCAGCAAAAACGGTTCGTCCAAAATATCTCGGGCCTTAAGCACGGAAAGACCGTTTTCTTCGGCCCAGTCATCATTCACCAATGACGTGATTTCAACGTCTAGACGACGCGCCAGATGCGCCAAGAAATTACCCAGCTGCTCACCTTGATAACCAATGACAACATAGAATCTGTCCACCCCGGCTTCCATGGCAGCACGGATGACGCGTTCAATCAGGGGCACACCCAAGACGGGAACAAGCGGCTTGCACCCGCCTTTCTGGCGCAACCGGCTACCCTTGCCTGCGGCAATAATCAAGCACTTCATGGCGTTAGCATGTTGTGAAAATCAGTGGGCCCACCGATGGCAAGTTGATCGGTACCCTCCAGCTTAACACCTCGCTTGCCAAACGGGTCGGTCAGCATGCGATGAGCAATGGTAGCCTCAACTGGACCTGTCTCCCGCTTTACAGATATCTTTGTGGTAATTAGTCCGAAGGCGGAACAACATTTTGCCGACAATTACAGGAGGCTTGGCTGATGGGCCTGGTCACTGATGGCGACTTTAGAGGCCTCCTCACCGACAACTTCTCCGGTATCACTCCCTTGAATAAACGAATTTGTTAATTCACAAGCCAGCGAATCACGCATTTGCTTGGGAGGGCTCTTCATGTAAAAGGCGGAGGCCGCCTCCAAAGGACCGCCGATACCACGCGCTAACCCTAGCTTGGCACAACGGATCGCATCTATGACCACACCCGCGCTGTTGGGAGAATCCTGGACTGACAACCTGAGTTCAAGTTCCAGCGGCACGCCCCCGAAGCCGCGGCCTTCCATGCGGATGAACGCGACCTTGTTGTCGTCTTGCCACGGCACGTAATCGGACGGCCCGATATGAATGTTCCGGGAATCCAACCTTTCGTCCAACTGCGACTGCACGGATTCTGTCTTGGAGATCTTTTTGGACTTCAGGCGGTCCATGGCTTTCATGTTGAGAAAGTCCGTGTTACCACCCGTGTTTAACTGATAGGTCCTGTCAAGGGGTACACCTCTGTCCCCGAACAGACGGGTCAGGACTCGGTGCACAATTGTGGCGCCGATCTGACTTTTGATGTCGTCCCCGACGATGGGAACGCCGATAGCACGGAATTTTTCCGCCCATTCGGGATCGGAGGCAATAAACACGGGAACGCAGTTGATCATGGCCACTCGGGCCTCCAGGCAAGCCCCGGCATAGTGCCGAACCGCAGCTTCTGAGCCAACCGGCATATAGCAGACCAAAACCTCGGCCTTTGTGTCTTTAAGGACCTGGACAATATCAACTGGTTCCTCATCAGAGGGACGGAATGATTCATCATCAGGATAGTCGGCCATGTGTGGCGCAACACCGTCGAGAACTGGCGCCATCTGTACCACAACCTCAGACACGGGTATGGCGCTCTGGAACACCTTGGTACAATTAGGCTTGGCGAAAATAGCTTCCTCCAACGGCTTGCCCACTTTGCGACGGTCAATATCAAACGCGGCTACGACTTGGATGTCGCTCGGCTTCCAATCACCGATCCAGGGATGCATGAGACCAGCAGACGCTTCGAGATTCCGCCCCTTGTAGTATTCCAGCCCCTGAACAAGTGAACTCGCGCAGTTGCCGACACCGGCGATTGCAACTCTGATTCGTTTCATAAAATTCTCCTGACGCCTGTTGTCTTGAAAGACTCAACTACTTTTCATCGAGAACTACACAGCACCGCACTTGTCATAACCCGACAAACTTTGTCAATGTTCTCGAAAACACAACGGGGTATCACTTAAATGACAGGTGGAAACCAGTTCTGAGACAGCTTTACTTGACGGATCTTCCAACGAGTCAATAAAGGGTTAGACTTGACAAGTTTTCGCCAAAACACGAATTGGTGCGTGAAACCGTTGCGCTAAGGGGAGTTAAGATGCACCCTTAATAGTGCGAAACTACTCTATTCTTCACTAGTTAGCAAGTACCCATGCGCAAGGGTTCTATTAAGACGATTGGGTTCCGTTCTAGATGCTTTAATACCAGTAATGGTTCACGACGATGAACTAATTTTTGGCGTCAGAGTAAAAATAAAAAGTGTTAGCACTCGCCGATTTATCGAAGAACTTTGCGATCGTTCGGTTTTGTCCGATTAACCCGGGGGGCTACAAAACGGAGATACGAATTCAACAGCTGCAAGACATTTGAGTTGGAAACGGCAAACGAAATTCTGTTCATTGAACATCTGTTTTACTGCCCCAGTAATCCAAGAAAGAGGCTAAGGACGAGGTACGTTGAGCCAAACATCGAGAATTGACGACGCTAACCGGGAAGCAATCATAGCAAAATCCAAAATATAATCACTTGTGCTGGGATACCTTGCACTGGGAGATATCGATAACACGTTCGAGTCAATAAAGGCGAGTATAGAAGAACACAACCAACTTGTTACATACACGCTAATGGCATCCGAATGGTGGGACCCTATCCATGATGATCCGCGCTTCGATGAGATGCTTGAATTGCTGGATTCCAAAGCAACGCATACTGAACAGTATCTGCGCGAACACAATATTACCCAGAAAGATGAATAGGTGTTGAAACCGCAGCACAAACCGGGCTTTTCTGGAGTTCAATATTTAGTTATTTCCTGTCCGCTTCAGTACGTAAAGCGGCATTAGCTTCTTCCAAAAAATCTTTGATCCTTTGGCGATACAATACTCATTCGCTATAAGTTAATACCCTTCTAATTGATCCAAAATCATGATCCGGCGATCCGATCGGCTGAATCGTTGGACGTTTCCGTTCCGTCGAATGTGGAGTCAAGCTCACTGCTAAATTCCACATGTTGCATCAGGGCATAATGGTAAGCTTCTACAAGCGCGTTCCAGCTTGCTTTGATGATATCGACATTGACACCTACGGTGCCGAAGGTCTCACCCTCAAAACTGTGTTCGAGATAGACCCTGACTTTCGCGGCAGTTTCCTGTGATGAATTGATAACCCTGACACTATAGTCAATCAGATGCAGATCCAAGACCACAGGAAATTTCTCAACCAGGGATTTACGCAAGGCTTTGTTCAGCGCATCAACCGGTCCATTACCCTCCGCAGCACAAAGATGCAGTTCGTCGGCGACCCTGACCTTGACCGAAGCTTCTATTAAACCATCGCTATCAGAATCCTCATTGCGCTGATGAGGCTCATTACTGGGGGAATAAATTCTATAGTAAACAGGTTCAAAACAGGTCTTGAACCTACCCACATGGCGACGTACCAGGAGATCAAAACTACCACTTGCATTCTCAAAGGAATAACCGGCATGTTCCTTGTCCTGTATTTCTTCAAGAATAGACTTCACCGCGTTAGTGTCTTCAATCTCGGGATAACGGTTGGCAAGTTTGGCCCGAAGATTAGCGCCGCCGGCAAGCTCGCTGATGAGGATCTTCCTTGAGTTGCCTACAAGCTCGGGGTCAATATGCTCATAAGTCTCAGGATTTCTCTGCACCGCACTGACATGAACACCACCTTTATGGGCAAACGCTGACGGTCCGACAAAGGGCTGACCAGAAGGCCCCTGTATACCGAGATACTCCCACACTTTTCGACTCAGATGGGTCAGATTTTTCATGCTCCCCTGGGGCAGGCAGTCGTATCCCAGCTTCAATTCAAGATTGGCCAATATGGAAATCAGGTCAACATTACCGCAGCGTTCACCAATGCCGTTTATTGTGCCATGGACCTGTATCACACCTTCCTCAACGGCTCGAAGCGTATTGGCGACGGCAAGACCACCATCATTATGTACATGAATACCCAGCTTTATCCCAGGGATTTCCTTCTTTACTTCACGAATCGCATGCGCCAGTTCATGCGGCATTATGCCGCCGTTAGTATCACAGAGAATGATCCTTTGCGCGCCCGCATCGACCGCTACCTGCAGTGAGGCCAAGGCATAACCAGGGTCGCTCCTGAATCCATCGAAGAAATGTTCCGCATCATAAAAGACCGGTCTGCCCGTTGATTCAACCAGATAGGTGATAGAACCACCAATCATGTCCAGATTCTTCTCCGGTGTGACTCGCAATGCCTGTTCAACATGCAGGTCCCAGGTTTTGCCAAAGATACAGGTCACATCCGCTTTCGCCGCAATCAGTTTTTGCAAAAAGAAATCATCTGCCGGTTTGGAATCCGAGCGATGGGTTGAGCCAAACGCTGCAATCTTCAGATCTTTGAGATCAAGGTCGCGAACTCGGGAAAAATATTCGTCATCCTTCGGATTAGAACCAGGCCAGCCACCTTCAACAAAATCAACTCCCATTGCATCCAGGGCCAGGGTAATGTCCAGCTTATCGCCAAGGCTGAGATTTATGCCCTCTCCCTGGTTACCATCGCGAAGCGTGGTATCGTAAATTTCTATTTTTTTCCTGGCCATTGTTCTTTTCCGAAAGCGCTGTCGCGAACCGTTACGCGTAACCCAATTTAGTGGCGATCCGCGCTATTTCATCGGTTGCGGAAAGTAGAGAATCCAGCGGATCACAAGTGCCTGCGAGGAATGCCTCTCGCGCACTTTCTTTCAAGTGGATATTAAAAATATTGTTTGCGCACACAACTTTCAAGTCTTCCAGGTCGATGATAATTTCAGCCTCTGGATCTGTCTCGATAAGCGAGACTAGCTTTTCCCGCTCACTTTTATCCATCGTCACGCAGGGAATTCCAAGTGTTGTGCAATTGCCGTGAAAAATTTCTGCGAATGAATCTGCGATCACTGCTTTCAAGCCAAACTTCTGGATGGCCTGGGGAGCATGTTCCCGGCTCGAACCACAGCCAAAGTTCGCATCAGAAATAAGGATTTCTGCACCCTGGTGCTGCACCTGGTCGAGGACATGCCCTTTTGAATTACCGTCGACATCAAATCGTACATCATAAAACAGGGCCGGACCCAATTCGTCAAACGTGACGCATTTCAAAAATCTCGCAGGAATGATGCGGTCTGTATCGATGTCGTTGCCCCTGACATACACACCCTTGCCGTTGAACTTCGTCACTTTAGTCGAAGGCTTGTTCATCGTGACCCCACGAGCCCGAATACTTCGCGAGCATCTGCTACCTTTCCTTCAATCGCTGCCGCTGCAACCATAATCGGGCTCATCAATATTGTCCTTCCGGTCGACGAACCCTGCCTGCCGATAAAATTTCTGTTTGAGCTGGATGCGCAGACTTCATCACCTTTGAGCTTGTCCGGGTTCATAGCCAGGCACATTGAGCACCCCGGTTTTCTCCATTCAAATCCCGCCTCTTCAAAAATCAGGTGTAAATTCAGTTCTCTCGCTGCCTTGTCCACCTTCTCTGATCCCGGTACAGCAATGGCCCTTACGGTTGGGTTCACCTTTCGCCCCTTCAGCACTGCGGCGACCTGCTCAAAGTCACTCAACCGGCCATTAGTACAACTGCCCAGAAAGGCGACATCAATCTTTGTCCCCTTTATAGGTTGGTTGGCCTGCAACTGCATATAATCCAGCGCATCTGAAATCAGGCTTTTCTCGAGGCCATCTACCGACTTCGGATCTGGAATAATCTCGTCTATCGAAATCGCCTGACCTGGAGTCACTCCCCAGGTAACCGTTGGCTTGATGTCCGCAGCGTCGAAGGTAACTTCATCATCATAACTGGCATCAGCATCACTGGCATAGGTACGCCACTTTTCAACAATGGCGTCAAACGCATCACCCTCAGGAACCCTTTCCCTGCCTCGCAGGAATTCAAAGGTTGTTTCATCCGGGTTGACATAACCGCACCTGGCGCCGCCTTCTATGCTCATGTTACAAACCGTCATGCGCTCATCCATGGTCATGTTTTCGATGACCGAACCCGCATATTCGTAGGCAAATCCGACGCCACCATTGACGCCAAGTATGCGTATGATATGCAGGATGACGTCCTTGGCAGTTACTCCCGGCGACAGCTCCCCTTCGATTCGAATTCGTCTTACTTTCAGCGGGTCCATGGCGATTGTCTGGCTGGCGAGCAGGTCACGGACCTGGCTGGTACCGATCCCCAGTGCGATACATCCGAATGCGCCATGAGTCGAGGTATGGCTGTCGCCACAACCGATGGTCATGCCTGGCTGGGTCAATCCGAGCTCCGGTCCCACAACATGCACTATTCCCTGGGAACCGGATTCCGGCGGGAAAAACTCGATGCCGTGTTCCCTGGTCGCATCGCTTAACACCTGCACCATCTTTTCAGCCATGTCATCAGCCAGCGGCCGCGACTGATCATCCGTCGGAATAATATGATCTACAGTGGCAAAGGTGCGAGCAGGATAGGCAACCTTTAGACCCTTGTCCTTGAGCATTCCAAACGCCTGGGGACTGGTCACCTCATGGATCAGGTGGAGCGCTATGAACAGCTGGAACTGGCCGTTATCCAGTTGCTGCACAACATGGTCATCCCACACCTTCTGGTAAAGATTTTTACCCGGGTAGAGATTTTTAGCCACGATGGCTCCTGTCAACGATAAAAGAACCGCGATTTTAGCATGAAAAACGACTTCTTCTATTCCCATTGAGAATAGGCGCAAGTCGCGCCGAAGAAGATCGCTCAACCAGCAGATACTGTGTGCAACGAGATCCTTCGGCTGCGCTCAGGATAACTCAGAATTCTGAATCAGGGCAATGGAAGAACAAGAATTTATGCGTGTTTGTCAGGATCGGCCAGATCTTCAAACGCGCCCGGTACACCATCGAGACCAACCTTGCCGGTAATCAAAGGTGCGACGTTGAGCTTCCCCTCGGCAATATTACGCAGGGTCTCGGCAAATTCTTCCGGGGTGTACCCCAATACAAATTGCAGGTTCAGTTCCTTATTGATACCAACCAAAGGACGAAAGTGATCGGATTCCATGCAGACGCCAACTACCACCACCCTGCAACCTCGCTGCGCACCCGCCATCATCTCATCAATTATTCCCGGGATGCCTACGCATTCAAAAAATACGCCTTGTCGAAACGTCGGGGCGTTGGTCAGAGGCTGGGGTGGTAAAAGCTCACCATTGCTATCTTTTGATGCCAGTTGCATCCAGTTTTCATAGGGTGAGGCCTCGGCAGGATTGACCACCAGATCGGCACCCATGGTTTCCGCCAGCTGACGCCTGACCGGACTGAAGTCAGCCGCGACCACAGGTCCGATACCCTTGACTTTTAGCGCGGAAATTACGGCAAGCCCAACCGGACCGCACCCGATAACCAGTGGTATTTCTGATTTCGTTAAATTGGCCATTTGAACAGCGTGGTGACCCACAGACATGGGCTCCGTTAGTGCCGCCAGGTCAGTGGCCAGGCCGTTGGGGACTTCCAGCAGCATCGGTTCATACAGCACCATGTTTTCACTGTAGCCGCCAGGCACATCATTTGAATAGCCAACCGTCTTCACTTCACCGCCACGAAATGTCATCGGCACTGAGCAAACACGCGTGCCTGTTGCGAGCGTTTTCGACGTACCCGGCCCATGATCGAGAATCTCGGCACAGAACTCATGGCCCATGACAATATCCCGTGAAAGATCCATACTAAAGGAACCGTCAGTCTGCAAAGAAGTTTCGACCATCTGCTGCCCGAATTTCAGTGCGTGTAAATCTGACCCGCATATCCCGCACGCCAGAGTTTTAACCAGCACTTCTCCCTCGCCAGGCACTGGCATAGGGACCTCATCAACGATCAACCGCGAATTACGCATCACTACTGCTTGCACTATTCCTACCCTCTGGTTGCCTGTTTTTCTGAAAGGCTGATCACCTGGTTGGCAAATTTAGAATTGGGTAGTACCTCATAAAATACCGCATCGGAGTCGTTAACTTCTTCGACTTTCTCGTCCTTCCAGCAGCCTATTTTTCCTTCCCGGATAACCAAGTGTCTTTCTTTCGCCTGCACATCTGGAAACTTACCAACATACAGTGTTTCATTCTTGTCCTGTAATTTCAGATTAATACGCGTAAGCTTGACTTCGGTTTTTAATTTTTCGAACGCAGCATCATCTAATAAAATACCGTTTACGTTGTATCGAATGTGATCCTGCCCCTTCTCTCCTTTGGCCTCATCGCTGTCATCGATTTCCAGAACCTCTACATTGAATTCACCGGAATCAAAGGAATCACGCAATTTCCAGGAACACGAAGACATTCGATCAGCGTCCCCGATCGCTGACGATATCATTATGGCGCGCCTGCCATCATACAGAAACAATGGCTTCTCATCTGAATAACAAATTCCAATACCAATCTCTAAAACAGGCAAGCCAGTCTTGGCGGAATGCGAGTTCTTCGAATTAACAATGTCCAGCATCTCCTTTGCCATTCCGCATGCCCGGGATACTGAATACCACTCTGTCGGATTATTTTCATACTCATAAGTACCTAAAATTACCGCATCACCTTCGATAAAAACCTTTACTGCTCCGTAAATCTGGAGTCTTTCATTGATCGGATCGAAAAATCTCAAACTGAAGTAACTTGCAGGATTCAGGTCCTGGCGGATCAATTCCTGTGTCACGGTAGTGGAGCCGCGAACATCTGCTTTCAATATCGCATGATGGATGATATCCGGCTGTTCATTCGCGACTTGTTTAACCTCCTGACTATTCATTAATCGAAATAGTTGCCCTCCGGCTTTGGCAAGTCGGAGTTGTTCCTCATCAGTGATGACGGAGATACGGTTAAACACACGGTGAGCAAATCGATAATATTTCAGATGAAACCGATATCGGCTGATATCAGTCAGGATCTTCAGCATTAACTCATCTCCGGACTCTCCTACAATTTTCTCATACTCCTCATTGAGAACTGTCAATTTCTGCGTGAGAATTGTCGCGCCTTCCCTGGAAGAATCTATTGCATCAATAATTTTTTTTGTTTTGTTACCGGATACTGCCGATACTGCATCAGCCACATCAATGAGGTGGAAATCTTGCTGTGTGAGTTTTTCACGTAAGACGTAGGTCGCCATCATCTCCTTGATTTCATCGTTAGTAGCAATCTTCTTTCGTAATTCACTGGCAATCTTTAACAGTTTTTTTACATCTGACTTGAAAGTCCACTGGGCTTTAAAACCTTTTTCCTCCTTTACTTTGGTGATGAGCTTATGAAGATATTCCTCATCAAAGAGCAAACGGATATTTCCTGGTTGTTCAAGCCAGGTAAACGACTCGGACACAATTTCCTTTTGGTCTTCAGACGGACCCAGCAAAGTTTGGGCCGCGAACAATCCACCGAGTTCATCGTAGACCTCCGCCTGGGCTGAAGATAAATTAGCGTCATTTTTCAGGGTACCAAACGAAATTTTTGATAACCTCGCAGCCATCACCCCTTCGACCGCGGAGTTTATCTTTTCAAAGCCGGCACCATTGTTCGGCCATAACGCATAGCACTCCAACAGGAGCAGAGGATCCTGGGGTGTCCTCGCATAAAGCAACGGGTTGTACAGGATGTTGACCGCTTCGATGAGATCATCACCCAGGATCTGCTCACGCAGCTTTCTCAAGTGATTGTTCTCTTCTTTTTGCATTAGTTTCAGCAGGTGTCGATTAATGCGGAATAGGAACTCATTTTTATATTTCCTGAACCAGGTGACCTTTTCCTGTGTGGTCAGCAGGCTCCTGGAACCTGAGTATTGCTGTTGCGCCTGGGTTTCTTCCAACTGGGCGCCAACTCTGTCTAACTCAACCCTGACTCGCTGCAGGACGAATTTGACCACTGCAAACTGAAGAATCCTGATTTGATCCCGGGTCAGGTCCGTCTTGTAACGATGCAACGTCACTCGCATCATATCTGTATAGGCGTCTCGAAATTCCCCCATCTCCTGGGATTTACCCGAGGCTAGTTTGTTTCCGGCAACGATTCGCTTTACCTGGCTTTCTATCACTTCCATTGCTTTAAAGGAAAAAGCGGGAGAAAGTTCTACATCGATATGGTAATTATCGACGCCTTTACTCGCCACTCCGCAGTCGAGTTTGATCGTCCACGGCGCCTTTACCCGGGCAAGTATGTCATCGAGTGAAGCAATGATCTGCTGCTCTGCCATTTGTTTACCGACTCAGCCTAACCGCTTGTCGCTTTGGTCCCCAGTCCCCCGGACTCGCCTCAAAAATTCCGGCTATACACTGGCCGCAGGATTGACAACAACCCTGGGCATCCAGGTGCCACCTGCCAAGTTTGTACCAGTCCCGTTCGATCAACAGTGCGTCGCAAGATGGGCACCAGGTGGAACCACCATCGCTATCATGCACATTGCCGGTATAAACAAACTTCAAGCCGTTCGCCCTTGCGATATTTCGCGCATTACTGAGCGTCGAGGGCGGCGTTGGAGGTTTATCCATCATCCGATAATCAGGATGAAAGGCAGAGAAGTGAAGCGGGATATCAGTACCTAGATTTTCAGCTATCCAAAGGCTCATCTTCTCAATTTCGTCGCTGGAGTCATTTTCACCCGGAATCAGCAAGGTCGTGATCTCAAACCAGACGCTGGTTTCGTGTTTCAAATACAACAATGTGTCCAGTACATGAGCAAGATGTGCGCCGCAGATCTTGTGATAAAAACGTTCCGTGAATCCTTTGAGATCTACATTGGCAGCATCCATGTGATCAAAAAACTCTATCCGGGGTTCAGGGCAAATATAGCCTGCGGTGACAGCGACAGAATTAACACCCTTCTCCCGGGCGGCACTCGCCACGTCAATTGCATATTCATGAAAAATCACCGGATCATTATAGGTAAAGGCAATACTCCTGCACTTGAGTTCGACCGCTGCATCTGCCAACAATTCAGGTGAGGCGGAATCCGCAAGCGTTCTCATTTCCCTCGATTTACTCATGTCCCAGTTTTGGCAAAACTTACAGGCCAGGTTACAACCCGCAGTACCGAAAGAGAGGACTGGAGTTCCCGGTAGAAAATGATTCAGTGGTTTTTTTTCGATCGGATCTATGCAGAATCCACTGGAACGACCATAGGTGGTAAGGACAATTTCATTGTCGACCCTGGCACGTACAAAACACAAACCCTGCTGCCCTTCACGTAACTTACATTCTCGCGGACACAAATCGCACTGCAATCGACCATCCTCAAGTTTATGCCAGTAACGAGTACTGACCACGCTGTCCGGGCGCGGCTTGCGATTATCCTTACCAAGTTGCCAGTTGAGAATTGATGACATTTTAGAAGATGATTGATTTAGAATGCCCATTATTGCACAGGAAAATCCCTCATGAGCGCAGTCAGGTTACCAGCGGTAGCCGGTACATTCTATCCGGCAGATGACGTTGAGCTTTAATCATCTGTAAGATGCTATGCGTCCTTCATAGCGTAGCGGTCACCAAAGGCACTTGCAGGTAGTGGAAGTCGTTCGCTTCGCTCACTCGGACGTGGCAACCTGTCACTTAAAGCAATGTGTTGCGTCGGTCGGTTGAAACCGCAGCCCTGAGCGGACATGAGGACTACATTGTTATTGTCCGCTTGGGTGATTTTGTGATCACGCAGATATTTTTCACAGACGACTGGCTTGCTAAGCTAACCGCAGAAGCACAAGAACGCCGGGAAAGTCACCAGTAGAGAAATCCCCTTAATTTTAGCTACCTCCTCTATGTAGCGTTTCTAGCCTCAGCCAGTTCGGTGCGAGTACCCTCTTCCGATGCCAACTCCAACAATTTTCCGTAATAATCGCGAGCCAATTCGGTTTTTCCGGCGCTCTTCGCCGCTCGAGCCGCTCCAAGATAAGTGTTGAAGCGGCGTGGTGCCTGGTCCATCGAAGCCTCGTATTCCGTCAACGCCTCTTGCGGACGGTCCAGCTCAGCGAGCATGTCCCCCAGTTGTTCGCGAGCCGGAAGGACGCGGCCCGGGCTGAGTCCGCTCTTATCGGTCTGGCCCTCGAGCTCCGCCGCATTGCGCATCAGTTCCAATGCAAGATCCGATTCGTCCTTCGCCAGAGCGAGCCATGCGGTCGCTTGAAGTCTCAAGACCTCGGCGGTGTTGCGCGCCCAGAAGTTATCGGCGCTCGCCATCTCCTTTGCCAGCTCCTCGAGCTCGACCAGATCACGCTCGGCCTGTTCGATCTGTCCGCTGCGGGCCGCACCCACAACGCGCGCCCAATAACGCAAAGCGACAGCGTTCCTCACCTGATAGTTTCCACCGACCTTCTCGGCAGCCTCGAGCGGCTCGAGGGAAGCGGCCGCTTCCCAATCACCCCTTTCCATCGCATATCGCACCGGGGCGGCGCCCGCATTGAAGGTTATAATTCCGTTCCGCCAGTTCAGATCGTCTCTCGAGTTGATATCGTCGACGATGGCTCCCGCTTTGTCAGCCTCGCCTCGCTGCAAGTATGCGTATACAAGATAATCCAGCGCATGCATCTCGTTCATTTGACCCTGTGCTAAGCCGAAGCGCTTACTACGCTCTCGCGCTGCTTCCACCGAGCGTGTGTTCGCGTCGATCGAATCCTCCCACATCCCCAGCTGCGTGAAAATGTGTCCCGACATGTGTAACGCGTGGGGCATCGAGGTCGCGATGTCAAGGTAGCGGTGCGCGGCTTCGACCGCTCCGGCGGCGAGAGGAGGATAGTCGTAGCTGTGGATGATGTAGTGCGCCACTCCCGGATGGTTCGGCATATCGACGAATAGCGGCTCGAGCATACCGCCCGTTCGCTTCTGCACCGCGTAAGTCTTGTCTGTCGGATCGGCGTTGCTCAGGAGAGCCAGCGCGTAAAAGATTTCGGCTTCCTTATCGTCCGGATTCTGCAGATGCACTTTCGCCATCGCCTTCTCGTATCGGATGGCGCGCTCCCGGTGGGCAACGTCCCCAGCGTCGTCGAAGAACGCTTTAATCGCCTCAATGTAGAGCTTCTCCCGCTCTGTCGCCTTCAGGTTTCTCGCCTTCGCCACCGCCTCCGTACCTAATTTCAGTTCTTCCTCCGTCGGTGGCGCCCACAGGGGGTGATAGTAGGTCATGGCCACGCCCCACGCGGTCATCGCGCAATCGGGATCCTCGGAGGCGATCGCCTCGAACATTCCGCGCGCCTCATCGAACTCGAAGGAGTGGAGTGTTGCGACGGCACCGTCAAAAGCCCCCTGAGCGTCTTCAGCGCAGGATGTCTCGAACTGGACATCTCCCACGACGTCAGTCGGCTCCGCTTCGCTGAGTCCTTTAACCTCATTGGTATCTGCGCACGACGCGATCGCTAGTAAAAGCACACAGAGACTGATCAACAACAAACAGTTTCTTGTAAACATAGTTAGGCTCCTTGGAATCACAATGATCCCGACATTGGCACATCATAGAAGGCCGTGCCCCACCAGGGCAAGGGCGTCAGGACTCAGGGGTGATTGGGGAGTTTGCCATGTCCGAAGTTGGCCGTGTAGAGACAGCGGTGATCATCTCGCTTTGCCAATAATTTCTGATGCAGTTGAAATGACTCACTGACACGACAAATGTACACTCACGCAACAAAAACTAAATAACCACGTGTCCATAATGCGAAAATTTGTTGTCATATTGCTGCTAGTCCTCATCTCAATCCCCGTCTTACTTTTCCTCAGTGCACAATTTTCTCTCGATAGATCATTTGCACACAGCCGCGAGACTGATGCACTGCCATTACTCACAGAATCGACAAAAACTGCCATGGTCAGAATTCCGGTCGGTGACATGTTTTTTAGGGCCAGAGTTGCAGGAATGGACAACCAGGGCCCCGCGCTGATTCTGCTGCATGGTTTTCCTGAAACCTCGATCATGTGGGAGCCACTGATCAAGCGCGCCGCATCGGAAGGTTTTCGGGTTGTCGCTTACGATCACAGGGGATTCAGCCCTGGCGCAAGACCTCTGGATGTCGACAGTTATACAATCGCTAATTATGTTAAGGACCTGTTCCAGATTGCGGATGTCGTTCGATTCGAAGAATTTCACTTAATCGGTCATGATTGGGGTTCACTGGTTGGATGGCAAGCTGCCATTAATCATCCGGACCGAGTCAAAACCTGGGCTTCACTCTCAATTCCTCATCCCGGTGCATTCGCGCAAGACATTGCCGACCCGGAAAAGAGGCCGACCTATATCAAGGTTTTTCGGGTCCCACAATTAGCAGAGACATTACTTGGCTTTGCCGGGTTCTGGGCAATGAACTCAATTCTCTACGGAACCATGCCGGTGGCAGACAGAAGTGAATACAATGCAGTATTTCGAGAGCCAGGTGCTTTAACCTCAGCACTCAATTTGTATCGCGCATTACCTATTGGCGGTGACATGGGCTTTAACCAACCCACCACGCAGCCGGTACTTTACATCTACGGCAGTCGCGATAGCCCTGCTTATGTGAATCCCAAAGTGCAAGCCAGATTGCCGTCTTTTATCGAAGGCCCATTCGAATCCTTAGCCCTTGATGCTGGTCACTGGTTGATTCAAGAAAAAACAGAGATCGTTGTAGATCGACTCATGAAACATCTGACATTGCATTCAGACTAGCAATCGCATACATCCAAAAATTGTGTATTTCTTGGCTCCGGAATCCATTTAACAACAATTAATAGATCGAGCAGTTGCATGACCACACACAAATTCATGCGTCATGTCGTTTCAACAATGCCATCTGACATTTTCAAGCGTAGTAGCAGCTTACTCTGGCATTTTACACTGACCCCATCATTTAGTGCAGAAGCTCTGACATGAAGGGAACTCCGTTATCTAAAGTCTTTCATCGGGCCAACTGCGGACATGTCTCGGTTCGCCATGAGGGTTCAGTTAAACCTCAGTCTCCAGCCTGGGCATACCGCTCATAAGGACAGAGAGAGTAGCGTTTTGGAGTGGCGCTGTCGTCATGGTTACGCTTTCCCCGATAACTATCCCGTTGATTGTCCACTTCGGGTACGCCTCACCCGACAACTTCAAAGGCGCTGGTAAGCACGCCGGTCAGTTCGGATAGTAGGCGTACTCATCATCAGGGGCTTCAGGCTCATTCAAGTGCTTGTTGATAGAAACAGGATATGATCCACGATGGGGCCATCGTGGTTGCACCTGCTCAGCCAGATGTGCAGTCAGGATTGCATCGAGTTCCTCTATCTTGTCCGGTCGCTCACTTGCCAGGTTAACCTGTTCGGTTGGATCGTCATTAAGGTTAAAGAGCCAGAGGAATTCATCGTTGGGACCATTACGTTGCATTTTCCATCCCTGATGCAACACAACACGATAGTTGTCCTGGGTCCAGAACAGCGTTTCGTGCGGCACACCTTCTGCTTCACCATTGATGAAAGGTATGAGGTCAACACCATCCATGGTGCGATCCGTCGGTATTGGAGCCCCGGCTGCATTAGCTGCAGTGGCATAGATATCAAAATGGTGAATCGGATCCTCAAATGTCTTCCCCGGCGCAATCTTCGCAGGCCAACGCATCATGTAGGGCACGTGAATGCCGCCTTCAAAGAATGTGATCTTCCAACCCCGGAATGGTTTGTTCACATCTGGCAGCCCCAAGTAACCTGCGCCACCGTTGTCAGATGTAAAGATAACCAGCGTGTTGTCTGCAATCCCATGTTCCTCAAGTGCATTGAGCACCCGGCCAACACTGCGATCCAGCCCCCGGATCATCCCCGCGTAGGTTCGCTCTGTATGACTTTCAATATCGGGATAAGCATCGTAGTCATCACGTGTTGATTGCAGCGGGGTGTGAATGGCCCAGTGCGCGAGGTAGAGGAAAAAGGGCCGGTTCTTGTTTGCCTCGATCACCTCCACCGCCTGGTCGGTGTAGTAGTCGGTGACATGGCCATCTGGTTCAAATGGCGGCCCGCCGTTGTAACGCACACCATAACCACCCATGGTCCAAAGGAAACGATCGATCGGATCAAATTCCTGTTTTGAATTAACTGCTTCCGGGTGATCTTCAGGCAGGTACAAGACGCCCTGCATCAGCAGACTCTCATCGAAGCCCTGGTGATAGGCAGCCATGCCATTGCTTTCACCGAGGTGCCACTTGCCGATATGCACGGTGTGGTAACCCGCATCTTTAAGGGTTTCTGCAATCGTGATCTCGCTTGCTGGCATGCCCATATCGTCCCAGGCGACGGATTCAAAGTCAGGGTTTGGTATGGAGGCCCGTCTCGGTGTGTCATCTGCAGATCGCACGATACCCATCAATGGTGCCATTATCGCCGGGGTTGGCGTGAACTCAAATCCGAATCGTGTGCCATACCGACCGGACAGGATCGCAGCGCGTGATGGCGCACAGGTACCGTTACCGGCATAGCCTGCTGTGAAATTGACGCCTTCCCGCGCGATCCGGTCGATGTTCGGTGTGTTTACAGTTCCGCCACCTGCACCGCCGCCATTGGTGGACACATCGTTCCAGCCCATGTCGTCAGCAAGGATGAGCACGATGTTAGGTGGTCGTTCAGAAGGCGGTTGCGCTGGTTCTGCAGGACCCTTTTCCCAGGGCACATCACGATTTGGCCCAATGTCACGGCTCGTTTCGACATAGAAACCAATGACACCGATCGCCACTTCAGCGCGATAGTTCCAGGCAGTTACCAGCAACACCAGGATGAAAAACCCGATGCCGAATCCCGTACGTCCCATACTCTCTCTCCTATTCAGATTTTTTCGACGACATCATCCAACTCAGTCCACAACCCAGGAGGCCCAAGAGGAGACCAAGCACCAGCCGCGGGTCCCCAAGGTGAAACCAGGGATCGACCGGAAAGGCAATTGTCTTGCGCATGGCAGCAACCTTGAAATTGTGCGAACCGGCGAACGCCGGATTGGTAGCTATCTCAAGCATATCTCTCCGGCTGCGGTAGCGCATGGCTGCACCACTTGTCCAGTGTTCCATTCCGTCCGCATTCATCAGGTCCATGGCGTTACTGGCTGCGCTTCCCGCCAGAACCGGGTGACAGGCTCGTGAAAACAAAGCCGGATACATATATGCCATATATTTATCGAGGACCGCACTACTACTTTCGCCTGGCTCGACGCCCTCGATCTGTAAAGGTGTTTCATACATGTCAATGACATTGATCATGACGAAGTCGTCGCCGGTATCTTCTTCCATGAATCGGCGCAGGCTCGCCAGGCCCGCTGCAGGTAGCTGCGGGCTTCGCTGCTCGAAGAACTTCATGTATTTCGAAATCTCCGCGTCAGTCAGAGGGCCACTGAAGGAGGTATACCAGCTAAAGAACAGCGCATAAAGCAAGCCAAGTGCGATCCAGATCCACAAGGTTTTTTTCAAGACAGTCCCCTTTGCTTTATCGCGTAGCATTAAACCAAAATGATTCAGCAATGTCTCTTTTCGAATTAGGGGGTGTTATGGGTAAGATGAACGCGAACGAATATTTCGAATCGATGGGCATGAATAAAGTGAGCGCCGAACATGCCGTTGAAGCCGTTCGCTTCCACTCACTCGGACGTGGCAACCTGTCATACACTGATGTCTGCTATGGGCACATACCGACCGAATCTGTGATCCAGACCCCCTTATATTTCCTGCCCGCTTCGGAACAGTAACCGGTCAAAATCAACAGGTAAGAGTATCGTTCACAGATGTCTCTGTCCGGCCAGAAGCGGACAGCAAAGATTCAAATTATTATCCTCTCAATCAGGCATTTGACCCACTTGACGATTTGTGGAGAAACCGAGAGCGTCATACATCTTGTAGCCGATTATATCCCGTAACTCAGGAGACAGGTTCCTGGCGACTTCCGGAGGGACGTCGAGATACTGATTTTCCTCCTGACGGAGCCAGCCTAGAGAGTAGGTGAGTATCACGCCATAGCGCCAGTCGCTGGATTTGTTGGCACCAGCACCGTGCAATGTGCCACCAAGCCAGTAGAGGACCGAACCTGCTGGCATTTCGGCTTCGACGATCTCATCCTCCATTGCGTCGCGTTCCCCATTCCATTTATGGCTGCCAGGCACGATCAGGGTACCACCATTGTCAGCCCGAAAATCGGTGATCGCCCACATGCTCGCGACAATCATATTGGGTCGTGGGTGTGGAAAGAACGTAAATGAATCATGCTCGCGATGCAGCACCTGTCGGCGCGCACCGGGTCCGATCTCAAGCGCCGCACTCACATGCAGTTGGTAGCCAAATTCCCCGTTGGTAGTCAGAAAGCGATCGCACAGCCCCAAGGAGCAGTCATCGAGCACCAGCTTTCCGACGGCCGCAGACCGTGCGACCAGCGCACTCGTTCTGCGTGTCCGTCCCGGGTAAAACTGGGTCGGATCGTCATCCTCCACTACCCGAACCTTTTCCATGTAGGGTCCGAGTTCGCTTCTTATAGCTTTTCTTTCCGTTTCACCGAGAAGTCCGGTGACGACGACACATCCGGCCTCATCCAGTGCCTCTGCAACTCTCTCACGCGCACTACCCACTGATATCGTTGGAATCAGCATTTCTCGAACCCCTCATCTGAACTACTACAGTCAATCATCGACCTAGTGAGCCGTCAACACAAACAACCACAAGCGGACATCCCCTATCTATTATAGAATTCTCAGGTCGTGTGGCGGCTCATCTTGCCTTTGACGACTCGCAGGTCTAATTGACTGGAACGCCATCGAAGACAGAACTAGAAACGTCAGGAACGTTGATCAAAGAGTATCGTTCACAGACTGTCCCTGTCCGGCTAACAGCGGCGGTTTTTCATTTGTGTACTGAATTGGGTTAACTCGTTATCAAACAGATTGTTTGCAACCAAGGGGAGTCCATATACGGACTAATGGTCTGATGTACACTCGCCTGATACTGTCCTAGCTATTTCTCAGGCAAAAGTAGGTCTTCACTGATGGGATGAAAGAAACTCGCTGAATCGATCAGTGATTTGG
>JACZXW010000133.1 GCA_022571415.1 Pseudomonadota bacterium | reverse complement strand
TTTGAGGATGTCGTACAAAGAGGCTCGGAGCACCGTGATGAAATTACACCAGAGGGATTTCTTTCCAACAATGCAGGTGGTGTTTTAGGCGGCATCTCCACTGGTCAGGATATTATTGTGCATCTGGCCTTAAAGCCTACATCAAGCATAACGCTGCCAGCAAAAACCATTGACACTAAAGGCAATCCAACCGAAGTGGTCACAAAAGGCAGACACGATCCCTGCGTCGGCGTGCGTGCAACACCCATTGCCGAGGCCATGTTAGCCATCGTACTGATGGATCACCTGCTCATGCACCGCGCCCAGAACATGAACGTCGTCACCGATCTACCGGACCTCTAGGCAGCAGTTTTATCTGCCCAAACTCCATCACTTGTGTCCGGCTTAGGAATGAAATTTAGGTCGATACAAAAACATCGAAATCCGAGGATAGAAGAGATTGTGGCAAGGTGTCCTCTCACAGCAGCATCCGAGGCAGGACAGCCGAGGCGAAGCGTCCCAGGGATGGGCCCGAAGCGGTGCGGTGAGAGGACACCTTGCCGCAATCTCGGAATGAGACTCAGGATCTTAGAAATCTGTATTTTCGAGTAACAGATCTATGAAGGCGCGGCCTGCGTTGGACAGGCTTCGTTGCACATGGTGTATTACGCCGAGCGTCCTTTCAATGTTTGCATCCGGTACATCCAGTACACAAGTTGTCTCATCAAGCATGGAATGAGGCAGCACACTCCAGCCCAGACCGACAGAGATTAGCATCTTGATCGTTTCCAAGTAGTTGGTAGACATGCTTAACTTCAGGGTCAGCCCTTTTTGATCAAACATCTGTTTAATAATTCTTCCCGTAAACGTGCTCATGTCTGGCAGGATTGCGGGATAACCAGCGAGAGTTTCCACGTCGATACGCCTGGTTTCCGCGAGCGGATGATTGGCTGCGCAGACAAAAGTGAGTTGGTCATGCCAGATGGGCATGGCTTTGAGGCGTGCATGTCGTGTGGGAGAGAGGGTTATGACGCCCAACTCGAGATTTCCCTGAACGATCTGTTCGTGTGCAACTTCCGAGTCCATAAAATGCAAGTCAAGTGAAACGCCTGGGTAGCGAATGGAATAGGCTTTCAAGACATCAGGTAATCGCCACAGACCTATATGATGACTCGTGGCCAGGGAAAGGTTTCCGGAAACGGTTCGAGCAAGGTTGGAGATAGCGCGCTTCGAATCTTCCACCCGGGACAATATTTCGGTCGCTCGTGGATAGAGTTCGCTCCCGGCTTCCGTGAGGTTGACGGTCCGGCCAATGCGATCGAAAAGTTTAACGCCCAGGTGATGTTCCAGTAGCGCTATTCGTTTACTGACGGCAGGTTGCGTCAAGTGCAACCGCTCCGCAGCGAGCGAGAAAGAACGCTGGTCAGAGACGATGATAAATGCCCTAAGCGATTCGAAGTCCATATTTCATATATTCCAGATTTCTATATAATTCATAAAAAATATGAATTTGCGTTATTCCAATGCGGATCATAACATTCAGCAAGATAACCAGGGTAGGGAGATACCGTGAAAAAGTTTGATGTAGCCATTGTCGGTGCAACCGGCGCTGTCGGTGAGGTAATGCGTGAGATTCTTGCGCAGCGCGACTTTCCGGTGGGAAACCTGCACTTGCTGGCGAGCGAGAAATCCGCCGGGTCACGACTTCAGTTTGCAGGAAAATCCATCATCGTAGAGGAACTGGCAGGATTTGATTTCAGCAAGGCGCAAATCGCGTTGTTTTCAGCGGGGGGCAGTGTGTCTTCGGCGTTTGCGCCGATTGCGGCTGCTGCCGGGTGTGTCGTGATCGACAATACCTCTCACTTTCGGCGGGACCCTGACATACCACTGGTTGTGCCGGAGGTTAATGCACACAGGATCGCGGATTACGGCAAGACCCACATCATCGCCAATCCGAATTGCTCTACCATCCAGATGCTGGTCGCCCTGAAGCCCATATATGACGCGGTCGGTATCGAGCGTATCAATGTCAGTACCTATCAGGCGGTGTCAGGCGCAGGCAGGCAGGCAGTCGAGGAGCTGGCGTCACAGACCGTAAGGCTGCTGAGCGGACAGGCGATAGAAAGTGGATTATCACCCAAGCAAATTGCCTTTAATGCGCTACCGCACATCGGCGATTTTCAGGAAAACGGTTATACCCTCGAGGAAATGAAGATGGTGTGGGAAACCCGCAAAATCTTCGAGGATGAATCCATCAAGATAAACCCGACCTGCGTTCGCATACCGGTATTCCATGGGCATTCCGAGGCAGTGCACATTGAGACAAAGACCAAATTGAGCGCTCCGGATGCCAGAAAACTCCTGCAAAGTGCACCAGGTGTCGTGGTAATCGATGATCGGTCTGCTGGTGAATATCCGACTGCAATGACGGATTCCGTAGGGAAAGATTCTGTTTTCGTCGGTAGAATTCGTGAAGACATATCATCTGAACGCGGGCTCAACCTCTGGATCGTCTCCGACAACCTGCGTAAAGGTGCCGCGCTTAACAGTATACAAATCGCCGAAGTTTTGATAAAACAGCTGTAATAAGCGATACTTAACGCAACTATTAGAGACCATTTCGAGGTTTTCCTGCCAGTTTTTGGGGGATGGTGGGACTTCTGGTGATTCAAAAAATACGATTCGCCTGGTTTCGGTTGGAGTAAAGAGAGGTATAAAAATGATTCAAAGGCTCTTGTTGCTCACGGCAACCCTGGCAGCTCTTTTTTGTGGATCCGCGTATGGACTTGGCTTGGGTGAGCTGAGACTTGAATCGGCATTGAATCAGGAGTTTAAAGCCGATATTGAATTGACTAATACACGAGGTCTGGCGGTCGATGAGATATTGCCAAATCTGGCTTCCCAGGAAGATTTTGACCGGGTAGGAGTCCAAAGAAATTACCTCTTGACGGATTTGCGATTCAGGATAACCCAGGGCGATAACGGTAAATTGTTCGTGCGCGTGACCAGCAACAAGCCGATCATAGAGCCCTTCCTTGACTTTATCGTCGAAGTTCTCTGGCCCAGCGGTCGCCTCCTGCGCGAGTACACGGTCCTGTTGGATCCACCAATATTTGGTCAGCAAGGCGTAAAGCCGATATCTCCGAGCCAGACATTCCCCATGACGACCGAGAGGCGTCCTGTTCCAGCACCCCCTGAAAGAAGACAAGCAGCGGAAGAGATAACTCAGGCAGGCGAGATAGTTGATGACGAATACGGCATGACAGGTGCGGGAGACACCCTGTGGACAATCGCCATGAAGACAAGACCGGACGATTCGGTATCGATTCAACAGACCATGCTGGCGTTGCAGAGGGCGAATCCAGAAGCCTTCATTAATGACAACATTAATCTATTGAAAGCTGGCTATTTCCTCAGAATCCCGGACCGACGTGAAATAATGCAGGAGACTATCGCCTCTGCCATTGCCGAGGTGAGGGTGCAGAATCAGGAATTTGAAGATTACCGGTCAGGCAGAGTGGCCCAGCTGGACGCAACACGGCGACAATCCGGGACCGGTCGTGCCAGCATGGATCGGGAAGACGGAGAACTGAGACTTCTTGCTGCCGACCGAAGCAGCGGGCAAGCCGCCGGTGATTCCGCGGCGACGGAAGCACTGGAAAATGAACTCAGCGTCGCTCGAGAAGACCTTGATCGTGCCAGACGCGCCAATACCGGGCTAAATGTTCGGCTGGACGATCTCGCCGGGCAGCTCGAGACCCTGAACGAGATCGTTGCATTGAAAGATGATCAATTGGCGGCGTTTCGCGAACAAATTCAGAAAATGCAGGAAGCTGGTGCAGAACCGGGCGTGACCCGGTCACCGGAACCCGTTCAGCCGCAGGAATCGCTTCTGTCCAACCCGTTTGTGCTGGGGGGATTAGGCGTGTTGCTTATTGCCGGTGTGGCAGGTGGGCTGTTTTTCATGCGCCGCAAGCGCCAGCAGGCAAGTTTACAGGAAGACGATTTGACTGAGATGGCACTTGAAGACGCGCAGCCGACAGAGGAAGCTGCAGAGCAAGAGCCTGAAGAGCAGGTAGAGGAAGCGGCGGATGAAGGGGAGGATGAAGAACTGTCACCTCAGACTTCAGATGCGATCAGCGAAGCTGAAATTTATATCGCTTATGGACGATTTCCCCAGGCAATTACCTTCCTGCGAAACGCTATCGAGGCAGAACCACGCCGCGTGGATATTCAGCTGAAACTTCTTGAGGTGTATGTCCAGACTGAAGATGCCACTGCGTTTAACCTGCAGTTTGACCAGTTGAAAATGCTGGGTGATGAAGAAGCATCTGCCAAAGGCGAGGAATTACAGAACAAGATTCCAGGAGCCTCAGAAAGTGCCGAAGCCGCCATGGAAGCGACCGTCATTAGTTCCGAGCCTATAGCGGCCATCGACGAACCAGAAGATGATGATGACGATCTCAGCTTTGATTTGGATGATCTGGATGCTGAGACAGAAGATGATGACCTCGACCTGGGCGATGACCTCGACCTGGATACCGAACCTGAAGAGGATGCCACGGTCGAACCGGATTCGGCTGTGGTAGAGGATGGTGACGACCTTGATCTTGACCTTGATGCTGACCTTGATCTTGACCTTGATGCTGACCTTGATCTCGATCTCGGTGATGATGACGAGGATGTTGAACTGGATGTTGAACTGGATGTTGGAGACGATGACAGCATCGAACTTGATTCTGGCGATGATGATGACCTAGAACTGGATCTTGGAGACGATGACCTGGATCTCGGCGACGCCGACGATATCAAACTTGACCTTGGCGACGATGACGATGACCTGGATCTCGGCGACGCCGACGATATCAAACTTGACCTTGGCGACGATGACGATGACCTGGATCTCGGCGACGCCGATGATATCAAACTTG
>JACZXW010000132.1 GCA_022571415.1 Pseudomonadota bacterium | reverse complement strand
GGCCACATGGGTAACCAGGTCACCAGCGTTGATCCTGTCAGTCAGGTCCTTGCTGACACCGGCTATCAGCGACACTTTCCCATCATTCACACAGGCAAGCACGACAACACCTGTACCGAGTTTGCTCTTCAGAGCATCCATAACATCGGGTAACGATTTCGGGTCCGCGCCGTCCAGTTGATTGACAATCAACCTGGCCGCGCCCAGTTCAATTGCCGTATCTCCAATATCGCTGCCGGTACCTCTGGCAAGTTTCATGTTAAGTTTCAACACTTCCTTTTCCAGCTTGCGGTTTTGCGCAATCAAGGAGCGAAGCTTTTCAATATAATTATCCTTGTCGGACTTCAGCAATGCGGCAGATTCAGCCTGAGAATCTTCCAGGAATTCAATCCTTTGCAAGGCTGATCCCCCGGTAACCGCTTCAATTCTTCTTACACCGGAAGCGATACCCTGCTCCGAAATAATCCTGAAAATCCCAATATCCCCCGTTCTGCTCGCATGTGTGCCACCACACAGCTCGATTGAAAATCCATTACCCATGGTCAGCACGCGAACCTCTGCAGCATACTTTTCACCAAACAGTGCCATGGCGCCCTTACCATGGGCTTCATCAATACCCATGATCTCGGTTTCTATTTCTGAATTCAGGCGAATCTGTTCATTGACCAATCGTTCAATAGCTCTCACTTCATCCTGGGATAGCGATTCAAAATGGGAGAAGTCAAACCGTAACCTTGCCGGTTCTACCAGAGAACCCCGCTGGTTAACGTGCTCACCGAGCAGGTTCTTTAATGCAGCATGCAACAGGTGAGTCGCCGAATGATTCAGGACTGTTGCCGCGCGCGCCCGGGAATCCACCTCGGCATCAACAGTATCACCGACATTGAGCGTGCCCTCGACGACCCTGCCAGCGTGCAGGTATGTATCGCCCTGTTTCAGGGTATCAAGCACCTCTACGGTCACTCCATTGGCAAACAATTTCCCGGTATCGCCAACCTGGCCGCCCGACTCGGCATAAAACGGCGTCTTGTCAAGAACGACAATCACTTCATCACCTTGTACCACGGCTTCGATCTTTTCCTGTCCCTGGACAAGCGCAAGTACGTCACCTTGTCCGGTGAGTGACTCGTAGCCAACAAATGTTGTTTCGTATGAAAGATTCAGCTGGTCCAGATCGGCGCTGGCAAATTTGCTCGCTTCTCTCGCTCTTTGTCGCTGGGCATCCATCTCCTTCTCGAAACCAGCCATGTCCAGGCTGAGATTGCGCTCTCTCGCAATATCTGCGGTCAGATCCACAGGAAATCCGTAGGTATCATAAAGTTTAAACACGATTTTACCTGGAATCTCTGTTCCGACCAGCCCCGAGATGGCTTCCCCAAGAATCTTCATCCCCTGATCCAGGGTGAGTTCAAACTGCTCCTCTTCCTTGAGCAGAATACGTTCAATTTGTGCTTGGGTACTCAGCAACAACGGATAAGTATCTCCCATCTGCTGCGCGAGCGTGCCCACCAGCTTGTGGAAAAAGGGTCCGGTGGACTGCAATTTGTGCCCGTGTCGAAGTGCGCGTCGAATGATCCTGCGCATGACATATCCTCGTCCCTCATTCGAGGGCAATACACCATCTGTGATCAGAAAGGCAGTTGCCCGGATATGATCTGCAATGACTTTTAGGGAAGGACTATCCTTATCTTTGCAACCGAGCAGGTCCGCCGCTTTACCAATCAACGCCTGGAAAACGTCAATGTCATAGTTGCTGCGAACATTTTGCAGAATGGCGGCCAGACGTTCGAGCCCCATGCCCGTGTCAACGCAGGGTTTCGGCAGTGGCGTTAACCTGCCGTCTGCACTGCGATCAAACTGGGTGAATACAAGATTCCAGATTTCGACATAGCGATCCAGTTCATCGTCTTCCGACCCCGGCGGTCCACCGGGCACATCAGGGCCATGGTCGTAGAAAATCTCCGAGCAAGGGCCACAAGGACCCGTATCACCCATGGTCCAGAAGTTTGCATCGTCTCCCAAACGAGTCATTCGGTTCGGATCAAAACCGATTTCATCAATCCAGATCTTCTCTGCTTCATCATCATCGACATGCACGGTCACCCACAAACGTTCGGGTGGCAGCTTCAATACTTCAGTCAAAAACTCCCAGGCATAGCCAATAGCCTCTCTTTTGAAGTAATCCCCGAAACTGAAGTTACCCAGCATTTCAAAAAATGTATGGTGCCGGGCGGTATAGCCAACATTGTCCAGGTCATTATGTTTCCCGCCCGCGCGAACACAACGCTGGCAGGTTACCGCCCTCGTATAGCCGCGATTTTCACGCAGCGCCAACGCCTCCTTGAACTGAACCATGCCTGCATTGGTATACAGCAGGGTCGGGTCATTGTCAGGGACGAGGGACGAGGACTCCACCACCTGATGATCTTTACTGGCGAAATAGTCCAGAAATGCTTTGCGCAATTCACGACTGTCCATGGGTTACTCGAGTAGGAAAATTAAAGACCGGTAAGATACAGAAAAACAGGGTAATACTAAACCACTATGTAACAGGGCCGTTAGCTAAGAGAGCTAATGTGCTCGAAGTTAAAGCCACGTTGCTGCAGGAATCGACCGCGTTTTGCCCTTTCCTTTGCATTTGACGGGGGCGCCTCACCATAGCGTTTTCTCGAAACCTCAATGATGAGGGTAAACCAGTCGAATTCGCCTGTCTCGAACGCGAGTTTAATCTCATTATCGCTGAGACCCTGGCGCCGCAATTCTGCCTGTATTTTGACGGGTCCCTGGCCCCGACTCACGCGTGAACGTATTAAGACCTCCGCCAGTCTCGCGTCACTCTGAAGACCTTTATCTCTCAACTTAATCAGCTCTTCTTCTATCAGCGCCGGCGCAGAAGAGAATTGTCTCAGTAACTTGCGGTTAAGTTCAGCCCTGGTATGCTCCCGTCGCGCCAACAAATCCATTGCGACGCGACGGATATCATCACGAAGGGTCCCGGACAATCTTTCAGGCACCAGTGATAGGTGTGACATTCACTTCAATATCAGCTTTAGTACCGCCTTCTGCATCACCCTTATCCGCCTCAGAGTCACTCAGCAATTCAGCTCGAATCTGTTTTTCGATCTCCGCAGCCATTTGCGGATTTCCCAGAAGAAAGTCAGCAGCATTCTTTTTGCCTTGCCCAATGCGCTCACTCTTATAGCTGTACCAGGCACCAGCCTTGTCAATAAGCCCTATCTGCACACCCAGATCAATAACTTCTCCGAGACGATGAATACCATTGCCATACAGGATCTGAAATTCCGCCTGTTTAAAAGGTGACGCTACTTTGTTCTTGATGACCTTCACCCGGGTTTCGTTGCCGATAACTTCATCGCCGTCCTTGATCGCCCCGATTCTTCGGATATCCAGGCGCACCGATGAGTAAAACTTCAGTGCATTGCCTCCTGTGGTTGTTTCCGGACTACCAAACATGACGCCAATCTTGATTCGAATCTGGTTGATGAATACCACGAGTGTGTTGGAATTATTGATATTGCCGGTCATCTTCCTCAAGGCCTGGCTCATCAGCCTGGCCTGCAAGCCGACATGATGGTCACCCATCTCACCCTCAATCTCAGCTTTAGGTGTCAATGCAGCAACCGAATCGATGACGACCACATCAACCGCGCCGGAACGGACAATCATGTCGCAAATCTCCAATGCCTGTTCTCCTGTATCCGGCTGGGAAACCAGGAGATCATCGATATTGACACCCAGGTTCCGAGCGTACAGGGGATCCAATGTATGCTCGGCATCAATAAAGGCACAGGTCCCGCCAGCTTTCTGGGCCTCGCCGATAACCTGTAAGGCCAGGGTGGTTTTACCTGAGGATTCCGGACCATAGATTTCGACCACCCGCCCCCTGGGCAGACCGCCGATACCCAGAGCAATATCCAGCCCCAGCGACCCGGTGGAAATTGCCGGTATCTTTTCGTGGGGAGAATCCCCCAGGCGCATCATGGCGCCCTTGCCGAACTGACGTTCAATCTGGGAGAGCGCTGCAGTCAGGGCTTTATCTTTTTTGCTGTTGGTATCTGCCATTACATTCCATCCTTTCGTTGGATACTGGTTATATGTACAGTATTATTCCACAAATTTTAAAAAGTACCAAAACATTTTTTAAATAAATCGACTATCAATTCAACACATGACCCCGGTTTGGTGGTAGTACAGTAGTGATAATGGCAGATTACCGGTTGCGCTAATGTGAGCGTTTGACCTTACTTTCTGTCATTCATGCCCCCTAACTAGCAGCGGTCATCTACGATTCACGGTCCAGGTTTGATAACCTCCCTCCCATATCTATCATCAATTATCATCAAGTCCAAAGGAATATCTTGAGCAGTTCGCCAGCAGACAGCCACACACCAATGATGCATATGTGCTTATTCGTTAAAGAACAATTACTTACACATTTCGTACGAAATACCTACACAACTACCTACGCTAATTTCCAAGATCAAATGCCATCGGCAAGAAAGCAATAGCATCTGATTCTCGATTTCTTATCAATCTGGACTTGCCGAGTATGCTTACCTTCGGCATCAGGAATTAAAGAACCCTCTTCGCAATAGGATTTCATCAGTCTCGTAAGAACTTTCCCTTCGAACAAATCGTGAAGGTGACTACTTCTAATCGCCTTAACAGCACACCCATTGACAACCGTTAGATAGCCGTCAGCTCTCTTAATCCACTTTTTTGAAGCATTCTCAATCGACTTCAAGTCCACAAACTGATAACTCGATAACAACCCTTCCACAAACCGCTTCGCCTGATCATATTCACTTACCGACGCTCGGCCAGTCTCCATCGCAGCCGCGTAGCAGTCCAAAATTCCTTGCAATAACTGGTCTTCAGTCAGCGGAAGAATGTTATATTTCACCGCAAACAATCCGCCCGCATACGACAATGCAAA
>JACZXW010000037.1 GCA_022571415.1 Pseudomonadota bacterium | reverse complement strand
ATCTAAGTCGTGGTCGGGATCGAAGTTTCATATCTATCACCAGAGCGCAGCAGCGGTTCTTTATAATAGTTTCTGTAGATCCTTGTAAAGAGCCCTCAGCAGTTCTTTGTAAAGAGCCCTCAGCAGTTCTTTGTAAAGAGCCCTCAGCAGTTCTTTGTAAAGAACCGCCAATTGTTCTTAAAAATCAGTACCAGGGTGTCCGCAAACAGACAGTCGCCGCCTTTTACACAAAGCCCGGGCATAAAAAGACCGGTGTGCCCAAAGGGCACACCGGTTTCCTGTCATCACAGATCAACTGTCAATAAAGCTCCTCAACTGTTCCGAGCGGGCAGGATGACGTAATTTACGTAGCGCTTTGGCTTCAATCTGCCTGATGCGTTCACGCGTTACCGAGAACTGACGGCCAACCTCTTCCAGGGTGTGATCAGTATTCATATCAATGCCAAAGCGCATTCGTAAAACCTTGGCCTCGCGATCGGTCAGCGCTGTCAGGACATTTGTCGTGGTTTCTTTGAGTCCTTCATCCGTCGCATGGTCCACGGGAGACTCAACTGACGTATCGCTCACCAGATTCCACATGGTTGAATCATCGTCATCGCCGACCGGCGTTTCAAGCGAGATGGGTTGTTTTGCCACGTCAAGCGCTTTGAGCACCTTGTCTTCCGGCAAGTCCATCTTCTTGCTGAGTTCTTCGATGGTCGGCGTCCGACCCAGCTCCTGGATAAGTTGTCGGGTGAGCCGGTTTAACTTGTTCACGGTTTCCATCATGTGGACGGGTACACGGATGGTACGGGCCAGGTCAGAAATCGAACGAGTGATTGCCTGGCGTATCCACCAGGTCGCGTAGGTGGAAAACTTAAAGCCGCGGCGATATTCGAACTTGTCTACGGCTTTCATCAAACCGATATTTCCTTCCTGGATGAGGTCAAGGAAATGCAGGCCGCGGTTTGTATATTTCTTGGCGATGGAAATAACCAGCCTTAGATTGGCTTCAATCATGTCTTTCTTCGCTGCCCGGGTTTTACCCATGGCAAGAAACATCCGGCGATTAACATCCTTTATTTCTGAAACGCTCATGCCTGTGCGGTTGGAGATACGCCTGATGATCTTGAGTGCATGCCGGATGGATATTCTGTATTGCTGCAAACTTTCCGAGTAGGGGGCTTCGAGAGAGATAAGCTCATCAATCCAATCCACATTAGTTTCGTTGCCGCTGAATCCTTCAATAAATTCATCCTTGGGTATCTTTGACTTGCCCACACACAAATCCCGGATCAGTTTCTCCTGGTCGCGAATTTTTTGCGTATCTGACTTGACGATATCCATGATCGGATCCATCTGCGCCGGTACTAGTTTCATTAGCCCAAACGCTTCCCCCAACTGGTCCAGCGCCTTGGTTGTCTTGGCGGAACCACGCCCATACTTGCTGAGCGCCTTCTGCGCCGCATTGTATGTCTTGCGAATATCCTTGAAGCGACTGAGAGTCAATTGAAGATCCGGACCCTTTGCTTCTTCAGTATCATCAGCCTCATAGTTACCGCTGGATTTCGCTTCCGCCACTTTAGACATGTCCGGGATGACATCCTCAGGATCAAGAAAGCCGCTAATGATGACACGCACGTCACCATCTTCAGCCACGATCTGGTCATACTCCTGCAACACTCTTTCTACGGTGCCCGGGTAACGAGCCATATTGCTCATCGTTTCACGGATACCTTCCTCAATTCTTTTCGCAATTTCGATTTCACCCGCACGAGTCAGCAAAGGAACCGTGCCCATTTCTCGCATATACATCCGGACAGGGTCAATGGTTTTACCGACCACAGAATCCAACGCGGCGATTGCCGCTGCATCAGCATTCTGTTCTTCAGCGCTTTCTTTCAGTGGCGGGACTTGTGGTGCAATCTCGTAGACCGCAATACCCATCTCTTCAAATACCTGTACGACATTTTCAAAGTCATCAGATTCTTCGATTCTCTCGGGCAGGGTTTCAGTGAGTTGCTCGTAGGTAAGATATCCTTGCTCTTTACCTTTAGCGATCAGTAATTTCAGTTTGGATTCTTCAGACTCTGCCTCGTCATCATCTTTTGAGACTTCGCGATTTGAGAGTACATCAAGTGCATCGAGATCTTCTGCCGCATTCTCAAGGGAATCTTCATCCAGTATAGAGTCAAAATCTCCTTCGCTTGCGTTGTTGGTCATAGGGCGTAGGCTCCGTGTTCGTGGCGATATCTTCGATTGACAGTAGAACGTGTGTAACTAAGTAAGAAAAGAGACCTCCTTTACAGAAATCAATATGGTGACAAACGCCGAAAAATAAAGAGCAAAGTGGATCTTTCTTAACTTCCTGGCGTACATCGGCTGTTCCAGCTGTTATAATTTTTGGCGAACAGGTCTGTCCAGGGTCCTTCCGGATCCGATTGAGTATTATCCGTTTCCGACCTAGCCATTGTCTATAACTATTTCATAAAAAAAGAAAAATTCAGTTCCATCTATACCCGGTTGGCAGCCGTTCATCTGAATGTCTGACTCAACAAATATGCCCGAAAGAGTACTGAACTCGACTCAACTTCAGCCGGAAGCGAGGTTTTCGACCGGCAATGCAGGTCCAGTGAATAGAATTGCGGAATAGGGTATGGACACATTTCAACTAAAAATATTTCTCATGTTTTACTCAATCGGTTTCAGAACCTTTTCTTTCATGAATTCATGACCTTAGATTCTTTTCCTAAAAGTCAAGCAATTAGCTTACAAGGAACCTCCATTTTTCAACTCTTTTATTTAACTTTATTAGCGGTTATATTGATCACCTCGCTAGCCTAAGCTGTATGAATATACAGTATTCTCCTCGGCAGGATGGATGCGCATACAGCTTGGCTAGCCGAGACCAACCTCCCTCGTGAAGCAGCATTTAATCCATTGTTTCGTTAGAATTCCGCCTGGATTGAGACCCGCAATAACAATAATTATTTCCCCGGGTCTGGAATTACAGGTGCGCTTCAACTTCTTTCAGTATTTCATCCCATGCAAACGATTTGTCCCCGATGACGTAAAAAAAGGGATTCAGGATACTTTCTTTGCTGTTGTAGTGCAGCGGTCTTAAGTTGTTATCCACCACACTGCCGCCCGCAGCCTCGACTACCGCTTGCGCTGCAGCCGTATCCCATTCAGCAGTCGGCGCTAGCCGCGGGTACAAATCCGCTTTTCCTTCAGCTACCAGGCACAATTTCAATGAGCTGCCCATATTGATCAATTCAACGTCTGCGAATTTTTCCTGAAGCACATCAACACAGCGTTGCAACGCTTCACCCCCATGCCGCCTGCTTGCCACGACCGTCAGCGTTTCATTGTTACGCAGGCGTCGGGGGAGATTTCTGGTGGCAATGTCACGACGCGACCCTGACCGCTCCACGAAAGCGATCCTGGTATCAAGTTGTTGTCCTGCGTAAGTCACGTCGCTTACCGGCACAAATACGACGCCAAGCACCGGAATGCCTTCCTCAATCAACGCTATATTGACGGTAAATTCACCATTGCGACTGATGAACTCTTTCGTACCGTCAAGCGGATCCACCAGGAAATAGCGCTGCCATTTCTTTCTCGTCGCATAAGGTATGTCTTCAGACTCTTCCGATAAAATTGGCACTCCTGGTGCCAGCTCGTTTAAGCCAGAAATTATAATTTCATGGGCAGCAAGGTCAGCCTCCGTCAACGGAGAATTATCGGCTTTTGTCTCAACTCCAAAATCTTCCTTTTCGTAGACCTGAAGGACAGCGGCGCCCGCGCTTTTTGCTATCTTGATGATGCCTTCGAGTTGTTCTGTCATGTCACATCCACCGGACAAAACAGCATTGAACAACAAGCGATTCAATCGAACAACCACTCAGGGGCAAGCATGCCGAAATTCTGATGGGCAGCAGGTAAACTGCCTGGCCTAATTTGCTAATATCAACGTCCCTTCTACCCGGGCCGGTGAATGACGACAAAAGTTCGGATCGACAAGTGGCTGTGGGCAGCCAGATTTTTCAAGACGCGAGCCAAATCCCGGGAAGCCATTAATGGCGGGAAGGTTCATGTGAATGGTCAGCGCGTTAAACCCAGCAAGGAACTGGAACCTGAAGACCAGCTTGAAATTCGGCAGGGATGGGATGAGAAAACGATCATCGTTAAGGCCGTGTCCGCCCAACGCAAGGCCGCACCCGAAGCGCAGCTACTTTATGAGGAGACGGCGGAAAGCATTGCCAAAAGGGAGACCGAGGTAGAGCAGCGCAAGGCCGCCGGACAGCATGTGGCATCCAAAGGTCGGCCTAGCAAACGCGACCGGCGTCTGATACACCAGTTCCGAAACAGGAATTAACCATTCCCTGGTGGCATGATTGTCATTCCATGCGTACAGGTCCTGAATTTCCCCTCGAAACCGCTTCTTTGTCATAATCGCATGATGCTTATCGCTGAAAAAGGTACATAGAATTAACAACAAGCTCAAACAACTCGCCAATTCTCCGCAAATATTGAAATTCAACCGTGGAATAGAGAGAGAAGCGCTGCGAGTGGATTTAGAAGGGGGCCTGGCACAAACACCGCACCCCGATTATCTCGGCTCTAAATTGTGCCACCCAATGATCACGACAGACTTCTCTGAGGCGCAGCTGGAGCTGATAACACCCGTGTCAAGTTCCGTAGAAAAATCGCTGTCGAGCCTTCATCGCATCCATCGATTTGTGTACTCTGGATTACAGGATGAGCTGCTCTGGTCTGCCAGCATGCCGTGCGTGGTCCCGGACAATGACCAGATTCCACTGGCCCGGTACGGGTCATCAAATCTGGGGAAACTGAAAACAACTTATCGTAATGGCCTTGGCCATCGTTATGGTCGTGCGATGCAGACTATCTGCGCCATCCACTACAACTTTTCGTTTTCCGATGAATTCTGGCTGACTCTGGCCGATCTGGAAAATTCGCAAGTTTCTCTCAAAGACTACAGATCGAGTCGATACTTCGATCTGATGCGGAATTTTCGACGCTATTCCTGGTTGCTGGTCTACTTGTTCGGCGCTTCCCCAGCAGTGTGTAATTCGTTCATCACCGGCATAGATCATAAGCTGCAAAAATTCGATGATGGCAGCGCCTATCTTCCCAGCGCGACTTCACTGCGAAACGGCAACCTGGGTTACCAGAGTGATGCCCAGTCGGGATTGCTTGATATTTGCTACAACGGCCTGGATGACTACGTGGATACTCTGAGACAGGCGATCTGCACACCGCACCCTGAGCACCATGGGCTCAGGATAAAAGGCGATACGCATCCCCAGGTCAACGGTAACATCCTGCAATCGGAAGCAGAGTTTTACACCACCATCAGGGCAAAACGAGTACCGCCGAAAGGGGAGAACTTTCTGTCCTGCCTGTCCGAGCAGGGAGTGGAATACCTCGAGGTACGACTGCTGGATATCAATCCATACCTGCCCCTCGGAATTGATGCGGTCGAAATACGCTTTCTCGATACTTTTCTCCTCTATTGCCTGCTCCAGGACAGTCCTTCCCATGATGACAGCATGTGCATGGCCGTTAGCCAGAATGTCATGAAGACCGTAGACCAGGGCCGACTAGATAACCTTCTCTTACAGGACAACGGCAAGGACAAGCCCTTGCGCCAATGGGGTAGGGAAATCCTGTCCGGCATGCGGCCAATTGCCGAGGCACTGGACAAAGCATCATCGTCCCGGGAGCATTCTCAATCTGTTGCGGCACAAGACGCCAAGGTGGAAGATCCCGGCAACACACCGAGCGCCCGCATATTGGACGACATGCGTGGGCAGAACATTCCGTTCTTCCGCTTCGCCATGAACCAGGCAATGAATCATCGACAATCATTTCTCGCCGAACCCTTAAACCGACAGGAACAGGATGAATTTATTACAATGAGCGAACAATCAGTGCAGGATCAACTGGCCATCGAAAACACGGATAGCCTGTCTTTTGACGAATATCTCGCCGCGTTGCAAAAAGAGTATGAACAGCCTGGAATATGAATTATCTGGCACACTTCTTCCTCGCCGGGAATGACAGCAATCTTGTTGTCGGCGGTTTTCTTGGCGACTTTATCAAGGGTCGCTTGAAAGGCGAGAGAATCGCAGCGATTGAGGACGGCATCAAATTGCATCGGGTAATCGATGCATATACAGACAAACATGCAATAACACGGCTAAGCCAGCGACGGTTCGAGGACAGATTTCGCCGTTTCTCCGGCATCATGACAGACATCATCTTTGATCATTTTCTCGCCGTGCATTGGCAAAAGTATCACCCGGTGGATTTGCAGATTTTCTCGGATACCACCTTTAATATTCTGTTAGGTAACGAGGAACAATTACCAACGGCCGCTATCAGAGCCTGTAAACGAATGCGCTGTTCGAATGCTCTGCTAAACTATCGCGATCCAAAATTCATCGACAGGTCCTTCAAATACCTGTCAAACCGATTGCGCCGGGACAATCCACTCCATGAGGCCTACGGACAGTTTCTGGCAAACAAGGATGAGCTTGATTCCGATTTCAGCGAATTTTTCCCTCAGTTGATCCGATTCGCCAACAACTGGATCCTGAATCGGAACCGGCAGGAAGACATCAACCTGGAGAAGAAATGACAATACCCAGTTCACGAATCATATTCGGGCTGCTCTTTTTCGGATGCAGTTTCCTCATGGCAGCGGCCTTGTTTATGGAACATCAAATGAACCTTGAACCCTGTCCCCTGTGTATCCTGCAAAGGATCATGGTGATGATGACGGGTATCATCGCCCTGATCGCAGCTATCCATCATCCCCGTCACGCAGGCATTAAAGTCTATGGCGGTCTGGTCATCGTTTCTGCGGCTATTGGCGGTGGGGTATCCTCACGCCAGCTATGGCTGCAAACCCTGCCCGCGGATAAAGTTCCAGCCTGTGGCGCAAGCCTGGATTACATGCTGGAAGTTTTCCCGCTGGCTGACGTACTGGCCATGGTGCTTGTCGGAGACGGTACCTGCAGCGAAATAGCCTGGACCTTCCTTGGTGTCAGTATTCCTGGGTGGACCCTCGTGGGATTCGTCGGACTTATTGCTATCGGTGTATTTCAGATCATCAGGCCGCTTCGCCAGTCCTGAGCGCTCACATAGCAGCCTAAGTGTAATGCCCTAGTCATTGCCCATATTGGTTATCGCGTCCATATCGGCTTTGCGCTGATCTATGGTTTCCTGCAGGTTATTAACCGTATCGAGCAGGTCGGCCGCCTCCTGTGGGGAAACTGTCATTACGCCGGGAATCGCCTTCGGCACCTTCTTTTTTACCGCTACGGCTTCAGCAGGTTCAAACGCCTGCACGATGTTGATCTGGTTATCAATTTCCATAATTTCTGCGCCTTCCTCATCAGCCGCCAGATTCGAAAACTGCCATACCCCATCCTTGTCTTTCCACTTGTAAATCCGCGTTACTACCGGCGCAGCTGGTATCACATCTTTTCCCGGCAGCATTTCAGATGGCGAGCCTGGAAGACTCTCTAACAATTTATCTAACGTCATAAGCGGCGCGCCGTCAGGTCCCTCAACAAAAAAAAGACCACCGCATGCTAAAAGCACTGCGATTATCACCCATTTGATCTTCATGAGGCTTCCCCGCATTGCCCTGTCAACGAAACCAGTTAACCCGTCGCCAGTAATTAAAGTCAAGCGCTTCCCTTTGCTACAATAGCTGTTTATACGCTACTGCCTATTTTAATGCTGTCATTTACCAACCTTGCCCTTCGACGCGGCGTGCTGCTGCTGTTCGAACAGGTTACTTTCACTATTCATCAGGGACGAAAGATTGGATTGATTGGTGCCAATGGCACCGGTAAAACAAGCCTGTTCCAGCTAATCACGGGTGAACTGGAAGCTGACACCGGCAGTCTCGACTTCCCGGCCCATATGCGCATCGCTTATATGGCTCAGGAGGTCGCCGCCACGAGCCAATCAGCAGTGGACTATATCCTCGCCGGAGATACCCTACTTGCCAAAATAAATGCTCAAATTGAAAGCGTCGAACTTGAAGAAAAGTACCACCAGCTAGCAGACTTGCATGAACAGCTTGATTCCATAGACGGTTACTCCGCCCGCGCAAGAGCTGAACAGCTTATGGTTGGACTAGGCTTCGGCCATGACGATTTCGACAAACCAGTGGATAGGTTTTCCGGCGGATGGCGTATTCGATTAAATCTCGCTCGCACCTTGATGAAACCGTCAGATTTATTGCTGCTGGACGAACCGACTAACCACCTGGATCTGGACGCTATTTTATGGCTGGCAAACTGGATTAAACATTATCACGGTGCGCTACTGCTGATTTCACACGATCGTGAATTTCTTGATGAATGTGTAGAAGATATTGCCTACCTGCACAACAAGACCATCGAATTGTTCAAGGGGAACTATTCCCAATTTGAAACCGTTAAGGCCGCCCGACTCGCGGAACAGCAAAGTAATTACCTGAAGCAACAACGCGAAATCAAACACATGCAGGATTTTGTCCGCCGCTTCCGCGCAAAGGCGACTAAGGCCAGGCAGGCCCAGAGCCGCATTAAGGCATTGGAGCGTATGGAACTGATCGCCGCCGCCCATGTCGATTCGCCGTTTCACTTCACGATCCCGCCCGCCACAAAAACCTCCGACCCTCTGTTGACACTGGAAATGGCTGACCTTGGTTACGATGCACCTGTGCTAAGTCAGGTGCGCCTGAGCCTGCATCCAGGTGATCGATTCGGTTTGTTAGGCCACAACGGCGCGGGTAAATCAACTTTGATCAAAAGTTTCAGCGGTGAGATTCCCTTGCTTGCAGGCAGCAGAACCGAGGGCGTGAACCTGAACCCAGGCTACTTTTCGCAACACCAGATAGATGACCTGAACCTTGCCCAATCGGCTTTCGATCATATCCAGTCATTGGACAAAGCCAGTAGTGAACAGGTAATTCGCCGTTTTCTTGGCAGTTTCAATTTCCATGGGGACAAGGTAAAGGAGCCTGTGGAGAGCTTTTCAGGCGGGGAAAAGGCGCGCCTGGCCCTCGCCATTATTGCTTTTCGCAGGCCCAACCTGCTGCTCATGGACGAGCCTACCAACCACCTGGACATGGACATGCGCCAGGCCCTGACAGTTGCCTTGCAGTCATTTGATGGCGCTATTCTGCTGATTTCCCACGATCGTCATCTCCTTGCAAATACGATTAACCAGTTCCTGCTGGTGGAAAATGGCAGCGTTGAGTTTTTCGATGGCGATCTCGATGATTATCGAAGAAGGGTCCTGGAGCGGGGCACAATGCCGCATAAAGTTGACAAAGAGGACGTGGGGAAATCAAGACCCAGAAGCCAGGAGCCTACACAAAACCATAAGAAGGCGAGGCAATTACGAACCAGGATCAACACCCTGGAGAAACGTCTGGAACGGCTGCACCGCAAGCTGTCCGAAGTGGATACCCGCCTCGCTTCTCCCAATATCTACAATGACAGCGAGAATACCGACCTGCAAAATCTAATTCGCGACCAGGTCTCTCTAAAGGAACAGATCCATGACATCGAAAGTCAGTGGCTGGGCCTACACACGGCTCTGGAGGCGATCCAGGTTGTGTGAAACCCCATATATTCACTATTTTGTCTCGATTCCAGAGTGTTCGGTGCGGCGATCCTGAGGATCAGAGAGAGTTACTTTCCACAAATTTAAGGGAATTTCTTCTCTATTTGCACTGTATGAACCTCGCAAGGAATCATTTGTGCCCGAAAACAGGCGTAAGTTGGTGTCGGTTTTCATGGCGCTTGAATTTGGAATCTGCCTGGGAGATAGTCGGAGGACATGCATGCGTTCAATGGAAATCACATGGGTTCAGGATCGATCGACAAAGACAAGCTCAGAAGTTATGCAACTGCCGTCTGGGGCTATAAACAGGGAGAGATGGTTTCCCTCCTGATCCAGATTGGCGATCGCCTGGGTCTATACAAGGCCCTGGACGGGGCGGGACAGGTCACGGCGAAAGATCTGGCAGACAAAACCGGACTCAAGGAACGCTGGCTGCTGGAGTGGTTACGCGGGCAGGCGGCAGCTAGACTCCTCGACTATCACGACGGTGATCTATTTGAGCTATCGACAGAAGGCGCACTGGTCCTGGCAGATGAAGAGAACAGCCTTGCTTTTGCAGCAGGCGCATTCTCGGGCGGCACGCCGCCGGATACGGTCGACAAACTGGTGGACGCTTTCCGAACCGGAATCGGTCTCTCCTACGAGGACCTCGGTCCAAACGCCGCCCACAGAACAGAACGCATGCTGGGTCCCTGGACCAAACAGGAGTTTGTACCCAAGATTATTCCTGCCCTGGATGGTGTCCAGGCAAAACTGGAAAAGGGTGCCGTTGCCGCCGATGTCGGTTGTGGCGGTGGCATTGCGTTGATGGCCATGGCCAGTGCATTTCCAAATTCAGAATTTCACGGATACGACCCAAGCAGGCATGCCATTGACCGATGCCAGGACAAGATCGATGCCCAGGGTCTTAAGAATGTTGAATTACATGTCGCAGGCGGTGAAGCGCTTCCCAGGAATCCAACCTACGATTTTGTGATCACCTTCGACTGTATTCACGATATGACCCGTCCAGGTGAGGTCATTAGCGCGATTCGGCGCAGCCTCAAAGACGAAGGTACCTGGCTTATCAAAGACATCCGCAGCCATCCGGATTTCAAGGAAAACCTGCGCAATCCGTTTCTTGCAATGTTCTATGGCTTTTCCGTATCCGCCTGCATGTCCTCCGCCCTGTCGGAACCCGGTGGTGCGGGGCTGGGCACATTGGGCTTTAACCCGGCTGTCGCACGCAAGATGGTCTCGGACGCGGGATTTACCCGTTTCCTTGAACATGACTTCGAGGACCCAAGCAATCTCTATTATGAGGCCAGACCCTAGCGGTCTGTAATCAGCGCTCAGGGCTGTTTTTTCGCTCAGAGCTGTTTTTTCGCTCAGGGCTGTTTTTTCGCTCAGGGCTATCTTTCGCTCAGGGCTATCTTTCGCTCAGGGCTGTGCAGTCTCTTTATTGGGGTCGTTTTTGCCCTCCACAACTGAACGACCGAGCGCTTCAAATACGGGAATGTCCTCATCGGCTGGCATCGGCATATATTTTTTTCTTGCCAGAGCCGCTTCGATATAGGGCGCAAGTTCCGCATCCTTGGCCGCAACCCTCTCAGCCTCACGCTCCTTGAACTCCGGCATCACTTCCCTGGCAAAAATTTCCAGCGATTCGCAGATATGTTCATGCTTGTTCATCCCCGCCTGCTGAATAAACGTCACCTGGTCAACGCCAACTTTTTCAAACTTTTTGAGGTGAGTCCTCATATCATCGGGAGTACCGATGCCTCCACTTGCAGATGTGAGTGCGCGGGTAAAATCAATCGGGTTTTCTTCCAGGCGTTTGCCACGAATTGCACGAAATTCTTCAAAGAGATTGGTACGACCTGGCTTATGCGCACCGAACCCATACAGGGAACCAAGTGCATAGCCAAAGAATTCAAATCCTTCCAGGCCACGTTCGATAGCAGTCTCCCGATCCCGGTGCAATGAAAAGCTGGTGACCATACAAATATTGGCATTGACGCTATGTCCAATAGGCACACACTCCTCACTTTTGATGATGTTGTAATACTCATCAACCCAAAGCTGAGCCTCTAACGGATCAACAAAGGCGAAAGTCAGGGCGCCAATCCCAAGACGCGCTGCCAGCTTGATTGTCTCCCTGTTGGAGCAGGCGACCCAAACCGGCGGGTGCGGTTTCTGCACCGGCTTGGGCACAATATTGCGACAAGGCATGCTGAAATACTTGCCGTCAAACCCGGGGTAAGGTTCCATCGCAAGCATGTTGCAGATCTGCTCGACGGCTTCAAGATACTGCTCCCGTTTGCTTTCAACCGGGATGCCAAACCCTCCCAGTTCAAGAATCGCCGAAGACTCTCCTGTGCCGAAATCCACGCGACCGTTAGAAACCAGATCCAGGGTGGCAATACACTCTGCCGTCCGGACTGGGTGGTTGTAGTTGGTTATTACTTGCCTGATACCATGACCGAGGCGAATATTTTTAGTCCGCTGAGACGCGGCAGCCAGGAAGATTTCAGGTGATGAAGAATGAGAATATTCTTCGAGAAAATGATGTTCAACTTCCCAGGCGTAATCAATGCCTAACCTGTCTGCCAGTTCCACCTGGTCAAGCGCATCCTGGAACAATTTTTGTTCCGCTCCTTCTGACCAGGGTTTGGGCAGCTGATGTTCATAAAAAATGCCGAATTTCATAATTGCTCCCGCAGTTCCTTACTTTTAATGCTTTCAGATTGACCGATCAAGCCGCTTCCAGCGCCTCAAACTGCTTAAATATTGCCTCACCGTTCTTGTTTGCCAGAATCGTTTTCTTTATCAGCTCGGCATTGATCGGCCTGTTTACCTCATGCATCTCTACTGCATGCCAATGCACCATCTGTTGCCAAACCGGGTCAAGAATCTCTGCACCATTGATCTGTTCACCACCAACGGTCTTGATAGTGAAACTCCTGAACTCCGAGATGGCAGACAAAAGCCAGGCCACATGGACAGATTCGTCCTGACGAATTCGATTCACCAGTTCAGCCGCGTGGGTCGCTTCCTTCCTGCGATCTGTAAACACTTCTTCATTCCCGAGGACTTTCTCATAAAAATCAAACGCCCGCTCTGCCCTGACCTCGATCATCAGCAGGTTCATCAGAAACGAGATGAGTCCCTCGTATTCCGCCGGAATTTGTTCCATTTCTCTTGTTTCTTTCTCTCTTCCAATACTCGCTGGTGGTTCAGGAACGGGGTATTTGTCTTTACCGAATACGAGATCCCGAACTACAAACCACATCACATCATGCCCACCCGTGTCAGTATCATTGCCTCCCTCATCCCAGCCATGGGCCCGAAGTAATCCTTTATTCATATGGGCGAGTGAAGTCTCGCTAATATCTTCCACGATAATTTTCTGGAAATCGGGTGCGGTGAGACCCACCAGGGCTTTACCCCTTGCTTCAATCAATCCCGTAATCGTCAGGGAATTCCAGAACCCCTTGTCAATTCCATTCTTTAGCAGCCAGACCTGTTGCGCGATGTTGGGAAAATTCGGCTCGGTCAGCAGATCAGTGGTCGCTTCAACCAATTCAAATCCCCGATCTTTGAGGTGTTGTTGCCAGTTGTTAATCGCTTGCCAGCGATTCCTGGTTCGCGGAGAAACATAAGTACCATCCTCAGAAAACCCGCCATGCAGCTTTACACCACACTCTATATGCGGTGTGGCGTATTCGCGCTCTTCCTCAATTTCTTCTCTCGTGTAGATGAGTTTTATCAAAGTTTCCCCCTTCTTGTGAGCAAGCAGGTCATTGCATTGTTAATTTCCCGAACGTCGCTATCCGCCGCCCAGGCCGCGGTCAATAAAAAGGCTCAAGTCATCAATCATTTTGTCCTTGTCCATTTTTTTCCGTGAGGCATACACCATGGCATGGCGCAGCAACCCGCATAACGCATGGCTTATTAGCTCACTATCGTAATCCGCCGTTATTTTGCTATCACCATCACTGGGATCCATCGCCATTTCAACAAAGTGTCCTAGCCGGTCATATAAACGCCATGCATTTTTATCGTTAGGTGCGATAAAGACCGGATCGAGGAACGCGGCCTGCAACACCCCAGGATTTTCGATGGAGAACTCCACCACTGTATTGCAGATGACTCTCCACCTGTTGCGATGGCCACTGATGCCATCAAGGTTAACCGCGTACTGCCGCAATAGCTCCGCCTGTGCCTGTTCTGCAAAATCCAGGAACGCTTCTTTCTTGTCAGCAAAGTGGATGTAAAAAGTGCCGTTGGCGACACCTGATTCCCTGGCAATATCCTGTGGGCGGGTATTAGGGTAACCCTGCTCGACAAAGAGCTTTCTGGCACCCTGTCTCAGTTTCTCAAGTGAGGAAGGCGCACCCCTGGCTGCTTGCTCCGACATCAAGATCCATGAAAATGACAAATTGTCATTTTAATTAAACGTAAGAAAACCAGTCCTGTCAACGCAAATGAAAATTGACCGGTCCAGCCCCTGGCGAATCAATGGGCTATAATCTTAAGCCCCGCCCGTAATGGAGCAACAATGCCCAGACAGTTCCCGGACACCAGGATGCGCCGTCTGCGTGCCCATTCTTTTTCCCGCCGACTGATGCAGGAAAATCAACTCTGCACCAACGATCTTATCTACCCGGTATTCATCATTGAGGGTGACCAGCAAACACAGCCAATCCCCAGCATGCCAGGTATATCCCGCATGAGCATTGACCTGCTGGTCAGGGAAGCGGCTGAACTCGAGGAACTTGGTATTCCCCTGATGGCCCTGTTCCCGGTGGTACCCATGGCTGATAAGACACCCCGGGGAGAAGAATCGTTTAATCCGGAAGGTCTAACCCAACGCGCAGTTCGGGCGATCAAGGACGCCGGTATTAACATCGGCGTGATGGCTGATGTGGCGCTTGATCCCTACACCAGCCACGGTCAGGACGGCATACTGGATGAAAATGACTATGTAGCCAATGACATTACCCTGGATACACTCGTCAAACAGGCCCTTAGCCAGGCGAGAGCGGGCGTGGATGTGATCGCACCATCGGATATGATGGACGGCAGAATTGGCCGTATCCGAACCGCACTGGAAGCAGAAGGCTTCGTCAATACCATCATACTTGCCTACTCGGCCAAGTATGCTTCCTCCTACTATGGCCCGTTTCGGGATGCAGTCGGTTCCGCTTCCAGTCTGGGTATCGGGGACAAGCACACCTACCAAATGGATCCCGCCAACAGCGATGAAGCGCTGCAAGAAGTCGCCCTTGACCTTGAGGAAGGGGCTGACATGATCATGGTGAAACCAGGTATGCCGTATCTGGACATTGTTCGCAGAGTCAAAGACAAATTTATGGTGCCGACAATGGTCTATCAGGTGAGTGGTGAATATGCCATGCACATGGCGGCCATCGAAAACGGCTGGTTGGACGAAAAGGTTATTGTAGAATCCCTGCTTTCCATGAAACGCGCTGGCGCAGACGGCATCCTGACTTACTTCGCCAAGCGAGCAGCCCTTCTTTTAAAAAAATAGGTGTGAAAAACTAATTGTGAATTCCTCCTTCCCGGCTTAGGATACCAATATTACTGATCTGCATTCTTTATCTGCATTTTTTAATTAACAAGATTCCCGGAGATTTTACAAATGGCAGAGATTCGTCATGTATCTGATGACACATTCGAAAATGAAGTACTTAAATCAGATGTCCCCGTTTTAGTGGACTATTGGGCAGAGTGGTGCGGTCCTTGTAAAGTCATAGCGCCAGTCCTTGAGGAGATCGCATCAGAATACGATGGGAAGATGAGAATCTGTAAACTTGATATTGATGCCAACGAAATAACACCACCAAAGTACGGAATTCGCGGCATACCGACGTTAATGCTGTTCAAAAACGGGGCAGTAGAAGCAACAAAGGTCGGTGCCCTGTCTAAATCGCAGTTAACCGCGTTCCTGGATAGTAATATCTAACAAGCTAACAATTTTGCAATACAAGCGCTTGTTTTTTCGCAATACATGAGCTTGTAAATATCGTAAACTAGCGACCTTGTAGTGCGAAAAAATTAAAAAATGGTTGACAAGAAGCGTTAAAAATATCATTTTGGCACCAATCACCCAATAGAAGACAAGAAACACGACAGTATTTAGTAACGACTAACCCTAATTGACCGTTCGATTCTGCTTCCCTAAAACAGTCGAAACAACCCTCTTTCCAGCGATAAAATTCAAAAAAGTTTCAAATAGTTTCAACATAATCAAGTGCCTCGGCATTACCTCCCTCCAAAATCACAAGTGACTTAAATGAACCTAACCGATCTAAAAGCCAAGCCCATTCCAGAACTCCTGGAGATAGCCCATGAGATGGGGATGGATAACCTGGGACGCTCCCGTAAACAGGAAATCATCGCCAATGTGTTGCGCAAGCATGCTAAAGGGGGTGAATCCATCTTTGGTGACGGTACACTGGAAATATTGCAGGACGGGTTTGGTTTCCTGCGTTCTCCCGACGCCTCATACCTGGCTGGACCGGATGATATCTACGTTTCTCCCAGCCAGATAAGACGATTCAACCTGCGCACCGGCGACACGGTTTCCGGTAAAATCCGGCCACCGAAAGACAGCGAACGATATTTCGCGCTGCTGAAAGTAGACCAGATTAATTTTACGGATCCGGCTGAATCGAAAAAGAAAATCCTGTTCGAAAACCTCACGCCTCTTTTCCCGGATGAACCGCTGGTCCTGGAGGCCGGCAACGGCAGCACCGAAGATTTAACAGCCAGAATCATCGATCTCACTTCACCCATAGGGAAAGGCCAGAGAGGGCTTATCGTATCTCCGCCAAAAGCAGGTAAAACACTGATCCTGCAGAACATTGCGCAATCAGTTGTACGCAATAACCCTGAGATCCATTTAATCGTACTGCTGATCGATGAACGCCCGGAAGAAGTTACCGAGATGCAACGATCCGTCCGGGGAGAAGTAGTAGCGAGTACCTTCGATGAACCTCCATCACGCCACGTTCAGGTGAGCGAAATGGTCATCGAGAAAGCGAAGCGCCTGGTGGAACATAAGGCAAATGTCGTGATCCTTCTGGATTCCATCACAAGACTGGCACGCGCCTACAATACCGTCATTCCAGCCTCTGGTAAGGTGCTAACCGGCGGCGTGGATGCACACGCGCTTGAACGGCCTAAACGCTTCTTTGGCGCTGCTCGAAATATCGAGGAAGGCGGCAGCCTGACCATCATCGCGACCTGCCTGGTGGATACCGGCTCCAAGATGGATGAGGTTATCTATGAGGAGTTCAAGGGTACCGGTAACCAGGAACTTCATCTTGAGAGGAAGATCGCGGAGAAACGCGTTTATCCCGCCATCAACATCAGACGATCCGGAACTCGCCGCGAAGATCTCTTGATGTCCGAAGAACAATTACAGAAAGTCTGGATTCTTCGCAAGATCCTCCATGAAATGGATGACCTCGCTGCGATCGAATTCTTGCTGGACCGCATGAAGAAAACCAATACTAACGAAGAATTCTTTGCCTCGATGAAACGTAACTAACCATAAAAGATTTACCCGCATGATTCATGAAGTAGTAGGTCATGAGTGCCATGTTTTCACTCTTCGCCATGCATGCTGCGGATTTTATTGTACCGGTGGGTGGTTCAACCAGAATGCGTAGAGCGCTTTGGCCTTATCCGGGATGAAGCGACTAAATTGCGCTATCAGATCTATCGAGTATTACAATTCAGATACGCGCCGGATATTTCTGGAAGTTCCTGACGACAAAGAGATCGAGTTCAAGGCCGGACAATATCTTGAAATAATCCTGTCCGACAAGAAGTACCCCTTTTCCATTGCCAGCTCTCCTGATCTAAAGGATGTTTTCGAGCTACATGTCCGCCCTACACCGAATTCCGAAGACTCAATTGACATAGAAAATCTGTTGGACAGTGGCGCGACCCACATCGAGGTTGAGGTTCCAAAGGGCGATTGTTTTTTTGAGGAACAACCGGACAACCCTTTTATCCTAATCGCTGCCAGTACCGGCGTAACACAGATGAAATGTATCATCGAGTATCTGATTCCAAGGGACATCAAACACCCGCTGTATTTATATTGGGGAGTGTTGGCGGAAACGGACCTGTATTTGCATGACCTTTTTAATGGCTGGGTAAAAGCCCATAGCAATTTTCATTACACTCCGGTTATCAGCGAACCAGATACCTCGCCGAATTGGACAGGACGTACCGGACTAGTGGGAAATGCAGTATTGCAAGACATTGATGATCTGTCTGGTGTTACCGTGCTTATCAGCGGTGGCCCCGCAATGGTCTACGGGACACTGGATTCCTTCGTAGAACGCGGAATGCCTGAAAAAAATATTCTTTCAGATATTTTCTCATACGCCCCGCGTTAATTTTAGTGCAGTTTTCAAATGGTCATTGCTCTTGGCATAGTCGCCGTCAAATGCCAGCAAACCAGCAAGATTTTCATTTGCTTCCTTGTTATTTTGCAGGTCGATGCTCTTTTCATAGGACTCTCGAGCCTTCCCGATATCTCCCTGGGATTCATAGAGCTTTCCCAAACAGAGTTGCAAGGATGCATCATCGGCATGATGCTTTAGCCAGGATTCTGCCTGTTTCAATCGCTTCGTTAGGGTTTCACTTCCGAAACTGCCATAGCATTCAAGCAACACGGCTTGCCAATTCTCTTTAATAGCCCGAAGCAGCACCACTTCCGCCTGTTTGTCATTATCCACCGCTTTACAATAAGCCAAAACGATATCTGAATCTTTCTTAAGTTCCCTTGGCAGGTTTTTGAAAATACCTTGTAAAGCGTCAGAGGATTCTCCCGGTTCTGTAATTCTCGCCAGCGCAATCTCTTTTTCAAAGGCGAGAAAGGATTCTTTGCCCATACTCTTCTTCAACGCTGGAAGTAATGCCTGCAAACCTTGCCATTCTTTTAGTTCAAACAACGCACGCTTTCTTAACGACATGACAATATCGTTAGATTTTATCTCCGAAAGTGTCGACAAGCATTTACGCCATTGCCCCCTTGCTGCACTCATTTCGGCTGACACCAGTGCAACAGCCTGATCGATGGTGGAGTCCACTTCTGCTGCCCGGCGCAGATGAGCCTCCCTTTGCTCGGTGTCATCCAATTTGTCCGCAGCCCTGGCGGCGTGAAGAAAATTAATCCCAGGTGAACTGTTGTTTTCTGCTCCGCTTACCAGAAACCGCTGTGCCCGTTCAAAATCTCCTTCCATTAGGAGTTTCATCCCCTTGGCGGTCAGATCATGGGCGCGCGATTTTTTCTTATCATCACGCCGGTTGTTCCATGTACCGCCGCTATTGATGATAAACCTCGTCAAGCGCAATCCGTTGTAGACGGCGGCTACAATAACGGCAAGTAAACCAAGGGCTATCCACAAGCTCGTCTGCAAACTCGATCCATCGTAAGAAACTAGCACATACCCCGGATCACGGGCGATTAATGTGCCGAGCCAGCCAGCGAGGACAATCACAACAAGAACCAGCAGGAGAGAACGTTTCATTGATCGTCTTTCGCCTGCTGTAACCCAGCCGATAAAAGCCTCACTTCTCGCAGGGAGGCACCAACATCTGGCATTACCTGTTGCACATCAATCGCCATCAATTCCATCAGACCGGCACGCATCGCGGTTGTCGCCGCATGGGAGGGATCAAAATATTTATTAATCCATGAGATCGATTCCCTCAGGCTGACGACAAAAATTTCACCGTCCCGATCCAATAACGCAATCTGCGCCATCTGAAGCTTCAGCAGCAGGTTTTGTCTTAAATAGTATTCTTCTTCAGGTGGCAGTATCGGCGTGATTTCGACTTCGTTGCGGCGGTAGTCAATAAGGGACGTGATTCTGTTTCCAGTCTTTGCAATAAAGCTGGTTATCCCTTCAATAAGTGTTGACTCCCCCTGGTTTACCGGTGCGTCTTCTTCACTCGGGGGGGAATAAAGGAGCTCCCGTTGCTTTAACTCACTCACCTGGCTAACAAACGCGGAAAGCCGCAGGTAAATTCCTTCTTTATCAAGCATCTCCACTGCCTCTAGCTTGGCAATATCTTCGGCCATCGCTTCCCGCAGTGAAAATGCTGTCAATCCCTGGGTGTCCGCAATGATCGTGTCAGCAGCCCTGAACAACGCAAGCGCTCCCCGGGGATCCTGCTCCATCAATATCCGCTGATTGGCTATTCTCAACAGATACTCAACCTCGGCGATAATCCAGTCCTGGCTTGTGGCACTGCTCCTCGATTCAAGGTCTGCAATTCTGGATTCCAGGTTCGCTTTAAGGGAGGCAAGCGCCGCGGATTGTTTTTCCTGCAATGTCTCCAGCTGATTTGAAACGCCCGCCAGAGCATCCGTGCCACTTGCGAGCTCCCGTCTGACCTGCGCAAGTTGAGCAGTAAAGGCATCCGCGCTATCCGAATTTTCCAGGTTGATGAACATGAAGGTCGCATAACTGCCAATCCCGATTGCAGACAACGAGAGGAATATCGCCAGGATAGCGACAGCCTTACCCCCAGGTTGTTGTTGGCTCATTTCAATATTTACCCCTGGTGTCAAGTTTGCATTAGCAGCGTAATTTTTAGTATCGATTGCAGTAGCGATTCATCATCAGCCCCATCCGCTTCAAACACCCGTGTGCAGCCCAATTGCCCGGCCAGCAACGCGATTCGTCTTGAGGGAACCACTAGGTGAAGTGTACCAATTTCAAGTGTCGATAGAGAGGCAATCAGGTGCCGCAGACCCTGTGCACTAGTCACCACAGCGAGGTTTACGCCAAGATCAAACAGGTCTGATGCCAGTTCCTCGCCATACTCAATCTCGACTCGTTCGTAGACTTCGAGATAGCTTACCTTCGCTCCCCGATCAGACAATTCAGTTGACAGTAGTTCTCTGCCGCCGTGGCCACGCACGATCATCACCTTGCAATTGGTGACGTCCTTCATTTGTGGCAAATCCAACAGCCCTTCACTGCCAGCCTTCTGCGGATAACTTGCTCTGATATCAAATAGTTCGAGTTCCTTTGCTGTCGCATTACCGACGGCGAACCATTCAACCTGCGGCCACTGCGGCCAATACTGCTCAAGAAACTTAACACCGCAATGAACAGCATTTTTACTGACAAATATGATGTGACCAAACTGATTCAGGCTCATCGCCTGTGTTTTTTGAGCCGCTGTGATCTCGGTCGGTCGGATCTCAAACATAGGCCGCTCAAGGCAGCGAATTCCACTTTGTTTTAGTAGGTGAGCGAGTCGGTCATTGTCTCCGCTGGGCCGGGTTAGCAGGGCACAATGGCTCATCATCAACCTGTGGGCGCAATACCAGAGATCAGATTTCTCGCCCCTTTCTCAAGCAACAAGGCCGCAACCTTTTCTGCCAATTGCTTGCCTTGCGCGACCGGTCCGGAAAGACTCACTTTCAGCACTTGCCCTCCATCAATGTCGCTGACAAAAGATCTAAGATGTATTTCATCCTCACGAACTTGCACAAACGCGGCGATAGGTAAATTACAGGTTGCCCCCAGCTTCTGTGTAATGAGCCGCTCACAGGAAACACACAGTTCAGTCGTTGGATGACTTATGGCCTGAAGTAATTTATTAATTTCTGAGTCGCCAGTGACGCTTTCAACCCCAATGGCACCCTGACCTGCTGATGGGATGCAACTCTCAACTGGAATATACTCGCTAATCCGATCCGTTAGTCCAAGCCTGGCAAGACCAGCTGCCGCCAGGATGATGCCATCGAACTCACCTGCATCGAGTTTACGCAAACGAGTATCAACATTCCCGCGAAGCTCAAGGTAATCCAGTTCAGGATACCTTGCTTTTAGTTGTAAGCACCTCCTTAGACTGGAAGACCCGATCCTGCCGCCGTCAGGGATATCCTCAATGCATTTGTAATTGACGGACACAAACGCATCGCGCGGGTCGGCTCTTTCGCAGATAGCATTGATGGATAGGCCGGCAGGCAGCTCCGCAGGCACATCCTTCATGGAATGAACTGCGATATCCGCATCGCCATTGATAAGCGCCTGTTCCAACTCCTTGACGAAAACACCCTTACCACCAATTTTACTAAGGGGTGAGTTCTTGTCCCGGTCGCCCTCGGTGGTCATTCCTGAGATTTCAACTTCCGTCTTCGGGCTCGCCTCAAGCAGGCGATCACGAACATAGTGTGCCTGCCAAAGCGCGAGCCTGCTTTTTCTGGTGGCAATTTTGATTTTGCGGATCATATTCAGTGGTGCCCGAGCGAAGGGGCTACAAAAAAACAACATTACCGACTGGATTTGGTTGAGTAAACCAAAGATGGCATCATACTCACAGAAGCGCCGATAAATAGCGGAATTTACGACATAAAAATGGCGACCT
>JACZXW010000131.1 GCA_022571415.1 Pseudomonadota bacterium | reverse complement strand
CTCAAAACGTTCTTGTGCCCGCGCCTCAATTTTCTGTTTGGCCTCAGCCAGGGCCTGGAGCCGAATTTCACGCCGGGCAATCTCCGCGGGAACGTCCATGCCATCTACCACCGGCATTTGATCTACTGCTTCCGCCTGCGCAGTGAGAGCGCTGACTTCTGCTTTGAGTTGCGCTTCAATTTTCTTTGCGTGTGCGTAAGAAAGCGCCTTATGTTTGCTGGCGTTCGCTTTTATTTTGGTGCCATCCAAGGCGATCCGCCCCAGCTTCATAAGCTTCATCTCACGCGCCAGTAACAGAACCTGAACAAACAGGGCTTCAAGCTGGGGCAAAAACCGGCGTCGAAACGTGGCTATCGTGTCGTGATCTGGATGCGTGTTAGCCGCCAGATAGCGAAACGCAATCGAGTCGTGAGTGGCGCGTTCAATCTTGCGGCTGGAGAAAACGCCAGTGGCGTAACCGTATATCAGCAAACTGAGCAGTACGCCCGGGTGATGTGCCGGTGAGCCCCGTCCCGCATACTGCCGGGTAAGTTCAGACAGGTCGAGTTGGTCAACCACTTCGACGACAAAACGTGCCAGGTGGTCTTCAGGAAGCCAGTCCTGCATAGAGGGAGGAAACAAATAGTCTGTATCTCGATCAACTGTTATGAAATTTCCCATCACTTCGTTCCTATCTCTCCCAGCGTAGCCATGATTATCTCATTTCAATACAGTTAGGTTAAGTCCGACAGGCTGCTAGTATCCCCCCTTCCTCTGGAACGCCAGCGACGACGAATAAGTTATTTGCTATGGTAGGGTTCCTGGCGAAAATATAAATGTGCGCAATGTCCACTTTTCAACGCATTAGAATGAGGAGCTCTGGATGTTTCAGCGAGTCCAAAGATTTGCATTTCTAACAGCGTTTTGTGGATGCTGGTCAAGTTATTGCATTGGCCAGCAAGCCGATAGTCGCCTGGAAGAAATATCGGTATTGGGTGAGCGTTTCGATTACTCCCTCGCCAATTCACCTGCGCCGACATTAATTTATGAGAAAGGCTTCTTTCAGTCTTTCGAACCACAGACAGTTGGCGATATGCTGAAGCGGGTGTCTGGAGTCGCCTTTACCGCCGATATCGGGGAAGTTGATTCTCCTCAGTTGCGGGGACTTGGGGCGCAGTATACCCAGGTACTCATTAACGGGGAGCGAATACCTGGATCCAGCGGGGATCGCAGTGCGCTGATGGACCGCATTCCAGCTGAGTTGATTGAGCGCATAGAGATCATTCGCAGCCCAACTCCCGATCTGGATTCTCAGGGCATTGGTGGCACACTCAATCTGATCCTCAAAGATGGTGCAAGCCTGGAAGGCAGCGCCTGGCGTCTGGGCGGGCTCTATTACTCAGATCTGGATCCAACACTCAAAGGTACAGCTGCAATCACCCATGGCGTAACAAATGATTCATGGAGTTATTTTATATCCGCTAACGTGCAGGAGAGACTCGGGCCAAAAACCAAAACAGAAAATGTATTTGATGACGACGGCAGCTTGATTCGCACAGTCATCGCGGATGACTTTCGCGACAGTACTGACGCCTCTGTTACCGCCGCCCTGACATATAAGTTGGGAGACGCAGGAGAGTTCGGTGTTCGGATCGCGTATATACGCAGCCGCATTGATGAAATGGAGTTCATCGACGAATTCGATGACGCCATGGAGCTGGATAGTCGCGGAGTTGAGCGCAGACAAACAGACCAGGACCGATGGGAGTTTGGCATGCACTACGATCGAACCCTGGCCAATGACATGGGCTTTCACCTGAGTATTTCTGCTAGTCAGTTTGACGACGACTCTGGCGAGCTGGAAGCGGATTTGGAGGAAGGGTTCGAACTGGTGAATCTGCAGCAATTTACTGTCTCCGAAGACCTGGAGTTGCAGATAAATGTGTCGCTTAGCTGGAAGTTTCAGACCAATCATGACATCGAAGTGGGATTGGGTGCCAGTAATGAAGACCGCGACTCCAGGCAGATACTCCTCGAAAGAGACGAAGACGAACTGGTGGATGAGACCCCGGGCAATGGCTTCTACCGCGTAGAGGAGACCCGCATTCATGCTTACATCAAGGACCGCTGGCGTTTGTCTGGCAGCGCTACCCTAGAGTATGGCCTGCGCGCTGAGGATACGAGCTTGCAGCAAAGAGGGAGTGACGGTAAAGCGCAGACCTCTCAATTCGAGTTGAATCCCTCAGCTCACCTGTTCTATCAGGCGGGCGATTTCGGTGAATTTCGAGCCAGTGTTGCCAGGACTCTGAGGCGACCCGGTTTTGACGAAATAATACCCTTCACCAATCTCGATACCCCCAATGAAGATCAGGTCACCGTTGGTAATCCTGAATTGCAGCCTGAGTTTGCCTGGGGCCTGGATCTGGGATATACACAGCGCTTCCAGGACAACGCGGGCAATCTGGGTTTTAACTTTTTCTACCGGGAAATTGAGGACAAGATCGAGCTGAGCCAGATAGGTGACGACTTGTTTACACCCGAAAACATCGGCCGGGGACGCACCTGGGGGCTGGAATTGGATTTTGGCTTATCGCTGAGCTTCATCGGTTTGCCCCAGGTCCACATGTTTGCTAACTACACCTGGATGGACTCAAAAATCAGGGATCCGTTTACCAACGAGACTCGTCGCTTCAACCTGCAACCAAATTACATAAGCAATATTGACGTGTTCCATAATGTCTCGTCGCTGGGTCTCAGCCATGGGTTCAGCTTGCAGAACCAAGGCAGTGTGCGGGAGTGGCAGGCCGACGAGACCAAAACCGTCAGCTATGGTGCCAATCTTGAATATTTCGTCGAGAAGAGACTCGGCGAAAATCTCATGTTACGACTGAGTCTGAATAATTTGTTGGATGCACGCAAAAGGGAACACGGCGTTGTCTACGGCAGCCTCGCCGACTTACAGGCGGGGACGGTAGAGGAAGTCATATTTGAACAGGAACAATTTGAGCCGGTATTTCTTGTGACTCTAAGAGGAACTTTTTGAGAGGGGAACCTTTTGAGAGAGGAACCTTTTGATACTTAGTTGACCTTCATCAACGGTAATATCACCGTGAATTGGCTGCCCTGCGTAATTTGGCTCTTCACCGAGATATTGCCCCAATGTGCCTTGGCAATAGCCAATGCCAAACACAGACCTAGACCAGTGCCCGGTTTGCTTCGGCTCATATCACAGCGATAAAAACGCTCAAAAATGTTGGGCAAATCGACCGAACTTATTCCCATGCCAGTGTCGGCAATTTTGACCAGGACATCGTTTCCAACTACCTCATCATTGACGGTAACTCTGCCGCCCGGGGCTGTGTACTTTATTGCATTGTCCAGTAAATTGCCTATTAATCGTTGCAAGAACTGCTTATTGCCGTTGATAAATATTTGCGGCTGAATCCGACTCTCGAGCTCGATTTTGCTCTCCGCTGCCAGCGCTTGATAAAGCTCTACGGCATCGTTGATGAGCTCACTAAAATTCACTGTCTCCATATTGTGGATTAGTCCGGCTTCAGTTTCAGCCAGATCTAACATGGTATCAACCAGATGCAGCAATTGATCACACTCTTCGATAGTGCTTTCAGCAAGTTGCCGGTACTCAGATGCATCGTGTTCGCCGCTTAGTGTCGTTTCAGCGAGGCCTCTTATTCTGGCCAAGGGGCTTTTCAGATCATGGGCGATGTTGTCATTTACTTCTCGCATACCGCGAATCAACAACTGAATTTTGTCCAACATGCTATTGAAAGTTGCCGCTAACCTGTCAATTTCTGTGCCTTGGTCGTTCAGACTGACGCGCTCACTGAGGGCACCATTGCTGATGTCTATCGCCGTGTTGGTCACCAACTGAACGCCCGACAGTGACTTCCTCGCCATTAACCAGCTAGATGCCAGGGAGAGCAAGACCAGAAACGGCAGGCTTAGCATGAAGGTAAGCCTAAAGATTTCCAGCACATCGGCCCGCTCTTCCAGAGACTCGGTGATTTGCAGGATCATGTCTCCGCTGTCATTAGAGATGAGACCGTAGATGGTACGCGCGGGGAACTCATGACCCTGCAAATGAATTGTACTTAAGAGTGTTTCAGGGCTGAGTTGCAGGGTCTCTGCTAGATCATCCGGCGATGCATATTCGCTCCAGGTGCCGTCATCGGTCTCCCGAAGTAAGCTTCCGTCTGCGGCATAGAGTCGAAATAAAACTTGTTCTGATCCATCTGCCTGCGCTTCCTGTTGAAGTTCTTGCCAGAATCCGACCATGCCTTCTCTACGAAACGATAAGTTAAATTCTTCGATGTCTTCTTCGAGATCTTCATCAACCTGATTGAGTAATACGGCGGCCGTGAGAAAATATACCGTGGCTATCGCCACTAGAAACAGCGCGGTGGAAATTAGCGTGTACCAGAGCGTGAGCCGCCCAGCCAGCGATGCCGGCCTGAATATCATGGCTAAGGTCATTATCTACACCGCGAAAAATTTGAAGTAACGATTGCTCAAAATATATGCCGACCCGTTCCCGCAGTCGACACACTCGCGAGTCTACTACATTATCGGAATCCAGCATTGCTGCACTCGTTCTATCTATTGCTCTATTGAATTGGGCGAGCACATAGCCAGCTTCTTTTAGACCTTTTCTTACAAAAGCTGAGATTTTTTGATTCGTTCTCAATTGGCAGCTCAGGCCTGGTCTTGTGGTGATTGTCAGTTTTTATAGAACGAACCTTTATCTGGTCTATCATATTCCCTGCTTACGCATTGTCGTCAAACCCCTGCAAACATTACCATTTGGTAATCGGAATGCGGGTCTTAAGAAAGGGGACGGAGGGATTAATCAATTGGGGTCAGAGTTAATAATTGGGGTTAAAAAATTGGGGTCAGAGTAAAAATACAGTACTGTATTTTTACTCTGACCCCAATTATTACCCCAATTATTCCTAACTAGTCCTTAGGCGTGCCATCCCCATTCATGCCCATGGTCTCGTACCGTCGCCAGCCCGCCAGAATACCAGGCAGGCCATGATTGCCCTCATGGCAGGCGTATTCGAAAAGCGGGTCCTCGATTCGGCGCATCGGTA
>JACZXW010000130.1 GCA_022571415.1 Pseudomonadota bacterium | reverse complement strand
TCCCCACTTCTCCCCCCTCGATACTTACCATTACAGCAAAACGGCCGTGGAAATCAGGGAGTGTATCTCACGAGGGTGCCGGACAACCTGGCCTATCAGTTAATCAGCCTTATTGGTGAAGAAGCGATCAATTTGCGAAATGCCGTCAACAGGGTGAATGAACCTGACCTCATTGAAGGCGCGCCAAAAAATTCCGGAATGGATCTATGGGAAGAACAGCAGATAAGAGCTGTGTTAGAGGATAACTCCATATCGGAAACAGAAAAAGAAACTATCATCATCGCCCGGCGAGGCCAGGGTTTGTTTAAAGAGAGAGTTCATCTAATTGAACATCAGTGTCGTATTACTAAGGTCGATCGCATTCATCATCTAATAGCCAGCCACATAAAACCGTGGCGACAATGTGATAATAGAAGCGAGCGGTTAGATGGTAGTAATGGTTTGTTATTGACACCGAACATTGATCATTTATTTGATCGTGGATTTATTTCCTTTGATAACCGTGGAGTAGTACTTGTATCCCCGGTAGCACATACAGCTTCTCTGGTTAAGATGGGTTTAGATCCGGGAAACACCAGCAGTACGGGAATTTTCACTTCGGAACAAAAAGAATACATGAGTTATCACCGTGACGAAGTGTTTCTTAGTGCGAATATAACTTTGTAGATAACTGAAGCCATCTTGTGTTTCGTCAGGACGTGCATGATCGACTACTACAGCCAAAACGCGCGAGAACTCTACTCAGTATATCGTCGAGTAAAGCCTGAAGTTGTGCATGCCAGCTGGACAGGATTTCTTCCTTCGCAACCAGGCCTTGCTTGCGATATTGGTTCCGGTTCAGGGCGAGATTCTGATTGGCTCGCCGAAAAAGGCTGGGATGTGGTTGCCGTGGAGCCAAACAAGGAACTGCGTGAGCTTGCGAGAAATAGTAGCCATCCTAGAGTTCAGTTTGTCGATGATGCCTTGCCGGCGCTGAAGGTAATAAGGAAGATCGGTCACAGATTCGATCTGATTTTGTTGAGCGCTGTATGGATTCATGTGAATCCTAAGTTACGCGCACGAGCCTTCCGAATCCTGGTAGAAATGTTGGCGCCAGGTGGACTTCTGGTCATCACGCTTCGCCTGGGCGCGGTTGTGCCGGATGAAGGGCGTGGATTTTATCCCGTTAGTGCAGATGAGCTAAACAATTTTGCCAATGATAGAGCTATTGCGCTGGTTAATCGCAGTTCACAACAAGATGTGCTTGGTAGGGAACAAATCACCTGGGAAACAGTGGTCTACAAGGTGCCAGATGATGGCACAGGAGCGCTACCTTTGTTGCGGCACATCATCGTCAATGACAATAAATCTTCGACATACAAGCTGGGATTGCTGCGAGCATTGATCAGAATCGCTGAAGGTGCGCCGGGCATGTTAACCCAATGGGACGATGACTATGTTGAAATTCCATTTGGTCTTGTCGGCCTATATTGGTTGAAGCTCTACATGCCACTCGTGTTGCAAAGCAATCTGTTGCAATCACCATCCAGGAAGGACGGAAGTCCCAGTGGGTATGGGTGGGCGAAAGAGGATTTTTATTCAATGGCCGATATGTCACCTTATGATCTGCGAGTCGGTGCGACTTTTTCGGGTTCACGAGCGGTACAGATTCTAGGTGCCATTCGAGATGCCTGTCGCAATATCCAACAGATGCCAGTTCACTACACGACGTTACCGGGCGGGAGTGACCCGGTTTTTCAGTGTGAAAGGAAAATGGTTAGAAGAACGAAAAGAACGATTCAGATCAACAAGGAATTTCTCTCCGAGTTTGGTGTATTCAGAATTCCGACAAATTTATGGCAGTCAATGGGACAGTACGCCTGTTGGCTAGAGCCAGCGATCATCAATGAGTGGAAGAACCTCATGCAGGGATGGCGACTGCAATACAGCGGGGAGAAATATGAACGCGCGTTGCAGTGGGATGAAGGAAGGAGAGATACAACTAGAATGCGCGGCATGGTAGATGACATTCAGCAGGTAGGCGGGGAGGTTCACTGTGTGTGGACTAACTCTCGGCTTAGAGGTAACGCTTATGAGATAGATCACTGCTTTCCCTGGAGTTACTGGTTCAATAATGATCTTTGGAACTTATTGCCGACTACTATCTCTGCCAATGGTCGAAAGAGTGACCGTTTACCATCTGCGGAACTGATGCTGAATTCACGCGACCGATTATTGGATTGGTGGGAGATGGCCCTGGTAGGAAGCGACAACGAGGGACAGTTCTACATGGAAGCTGAGGCTTCGCTTCCTCAATGTGAAGGGGGTAGTGGCGGCGTCAAAGGCGTGTTCGCAGCGATGCAGCACCAGCGATTGCGGTTGCGGAGGGATCAGCAGTTGCCCGAGTGGTTTGGTTGACCGATGAAGACGATTATTGGGATAGACTGCTCGACCAGTCTAAAGAAACTGGGATTTTGTCGAGCTGTCTTACGGTCAAACGAGTTAGTTATTGAGGAAGTCGTTACCGGCATTCGCGATCCTATTCCCTTTGTTCATTCCTGGATAAAGGACGCAATGTCAATAGGCATCCAAAATTGACCCCCTATCGGCGTCCAAAACTGACCCACCTAATTCCTGTTTAGAGAGGTCTCATACCAAGACGAACCGAATGTAAGATGCTCTTTTACTTTACCTTGATAAACAACGCACGGAGTGCGGCATTGTCTTCGGCTCAATGCCAATGACGATGCCCCAAACTCAGAGAAGGTTCTCCAGAATCAAGATTCCCTGTTTTGTGATCACTAGAAACCAGATGCAGGCTTTTTGTGAATTCCACTCAAAAACAATTCTCTCTGAAGCTCCAGGAGACGATTTCAAGGGTCATGCCATAGTCAGGTATGCCCAAGATTTTCACTTTTACAAGGTTACTTGCTGGATCGGCTCTTGTTGCGATGTTTAAAACGCCAACTCTCATTGCCGGTTTCGATGATGTCACAGTGATGCGTTAACCGATCAAGAAGTGCTGTCGTCATCTTGGCATCACCGAACACCGTCGGCCACTCACCGAAATCCAGATTGGTTGTGATCATGATTGATGTGCGTTCGTACAATTGACTGATCAGGTGAAACAGGCGTTGCCCACCGGTCACAGCTAATGGCAGATAGCCGAGCTCGTCCAAAATGACTAGATCGACGCGACAAAGACGCTCTGCAATACGGTCATGCTGTTCGAGTTTGCTGTCAGTCTCGAGCTGGTTGACGAGGTCAACGACATTGAAGAAACGCGCTCTCTTGCCACTGCGTATACACTGTCGGGCAACAGCCATGGCTAAATGCGACTTACCGGTGCCGGTGCCACCGATGAGCACCACATTGCGCTGTTCTTCGAGGAAGGTACCCTCGGAAAACTCGTTGATCAGCGCCTCATCCACACAGCTCGCCTTGAAATCAAACTCTGAAAGCTCCTTGATCACCGGCATCCGGGCAATGGTTAGCTGATAGCGGATAGAACGTGCCTGCTTATCGGCGATCTCCACCTGCAGCAGGTCGGTCAGTATCGCTTCAAAAGAACGTTTGCGTTTACGACCATTGGTGACGATCTCGTCATAGCTCGCGTGCATGCCGGAGAGCTTCAAACTCGTCATCAACTGCATCACTTCATGGCGTGACATGGGCAGCTACCTCTCGCAGGCCATCGTAGCGTCCGCAATTGGCCAGTGGTGCCTGTTCGACATGCAACGATGCCGGTGTGTCAATAGACGCTACAGGTTCCGGTGCCTGACTACGTGACAGCAGATTGAGAATAATGTCAGCACTGACGGTACCGGCCTGCAGCGCGGCTTCACAGGCCGAGGAAACCTCCTCCAGCGAATCGGTCAATACGGCGTTCAAGATCTTCACCATCTGCCGATCACCGTCATCAAGATCTCCAAAGTGGGCACGCACGCGGCGTAGACTATGCGGCAAATCCCAATCCCGGAAGGGCGCGCCATTGCGTAGTGCACCGGGCTTGCGTTTCAGCACCGGCACATAATGCCAGGGATCGTAGATCACCTGGTCGCGACCAAAGCAACGCGCATGCGTCGCCACGATCTTACCCTGGTGCCGGATAACAACACGGTCAGCATAGGCCTGAAGTTCCACCGGTTTGCCCGCCGCCGATGACGCTACGCTGTATCGATTACGGTCAAATCGCACCAGACAGGTCTTCGACGCCGCCGCCATCTCAGCGCGGTAGCCGTCAAACGGGCTGACATAAGGGATTAGTGTCTGGCGTTCCCGCTGGAATACCTCGGCCACGGTCTGTTGCGGCAGATCCGGATGGCGAAGACGTTTAGCTTCAGCTAGGCAACGCTTCCTCAGGTAAATATTGAGCGCCGCAAAAGATTCGAACTGCGGCCGTGGCGCAAAGAATCGCTCGCGGCTGTTTTGTACCTGGTTTTCGACCTGGCCTTTCTCCCAACCCGCGCCTGGTGAACAAGCGATTGGTTCGACCAGATAGTGCAGGCACATCTCCTCGAAACGACGATTGAACTTGCGCGCTTTGCCGACATAGACCGCATCCACAGCGGTCTTCATATTGTCGTAAATGCCTCGCGTACAGCTGCCACCAAAGAACTCGAACGCTTGATCGTGCGCATCGAACACCATCTCCTGCGTCTCCCGGGGGTAGGCGACGATTAATCTCATGCGGCTGTGGCACAAGCGGGTGTGGGCTGCCTTGACGGTCTGCGTGATACCCCCCAGGACCACTATCTCATGCGACCAATCGAACTGATAGGCCTCCCCTGGGTCGAATATCAGCGGTACGAAGGCACCCTCAGCAGTGTGTTCCTGACGACGTTGCCAGGCACGGGCATAGCGCCGCACTGCATCATAGCCACCGCCGTAGCCTGCATCCCGCAGTGATTCGAACATATACAGAAAGGTTAATCGTTCTCGTCGTGATACCTTTTGATTCGATTCCAGCAAACCTTCCAGCTGCGCCACATAATCACCCAGCTTCGGTCTCGGTTGATCGTTTCGATGATAGCTCGGCGGCATTGTCTGCACCGATCTGAGTACCTTACGAACCGTGTTACGCGACAACCTTCGGTCTCGCGATATCGACCGAATGGACTTGCCGTGTACAAGCCGATCCCGCCGGATCTTTGCAATTGTCTCCACT
>JACZXW010000129.1 GCA_022571415.1 Pseudomonadota bacterium | reverse complement strand
AACTCACCGATCGGCTGCAGCAGGAATGGGAAAGAATCTCCCCATCAACGTGAGTAGTGTCGCGCCGACCACGAAGGTGCCAGCATAAACCACACATATGGTCATCAAGCTGAAACTGGGTAATACCGGCGCCATCACCGTCAGCACATGAAAACCAATAAACAGGATCGCGATATTAAAGAATGCGAGTTCTTTCGCAATCGGCGTACTCAGGTCCGGGTCCAGAATTCGCAACAGCAACAGACCACTGCCGGTTGAACCACAGCAACAGCCAAACACCGTCACCGCCCGCTCGACACCAAAAGAGCGCAGCTTGCGCCCGAAACCGAAACACAGAGCGGCAGTTGCCAGGGTCACCGCCAGGGAAACGAGACCTATCGGTACAATAAACTCGCTCAGGAAAGCGAACTCGACACTCATGATCGTGGCAACCACCATCAAATCCACGGCTGAACCGGTAATCCGACGCTGGGTTTCATTATCAATAAAATGACCATAGCCAAATCGGTTCATCAGCGCCCGCAGGATGACGCAGTTGATCAACCCATGGATAAAGAACAGATTGTGACTGAAGAAAATACCGAGGTTGATACCACCAATGGTCACATGGCTGGCAAAAGGAAAAACGAACTTTAAGTACTGGTCAGTGAATACATAGGCAACACCAAGTATTGCAATATGAAACACTAGCGAGTCCACATTAGCGGGGTGAGTGATCTGCCTGCCTGCAGAAACATTGGAAGTCAGAATACCTCTGAGAAATTCGTCGTCGATTCTGGCGGCACGATTGAAATTCAGTCCGGCGCGTATAGCACGCCGGGCAACTGGCACGCCCACTACAAAGGCCATAAGAAAACCGATCGACGCGTAAATCAGGCCGAAGTTGATAGCATGGGTAATACCCAGTTCATTTTCCCAAATATTGCCCAGCGCCAGCGCCTGGCCCGGACCCTGGGTGAATCCGTGAGTCGCGATGATGCCAAGAAAATGGGAGAGTTCACCGCCACTGACCTGGTTGAATGCGAGTATGACTGCCAGCCCTACCATTGCCTGTAACACCAGGCTCATCACCCAGATGATGGCGATCCACATGCCACCCGGGATAACCGATGCATCGCCTTGGCTGCTTTTCTCCGACCCCGTCAGTACCAGGGACATGAAACTCAAGGTGAAAAAATGGAATGCGAAAGCGGTAAAGTCGACATTGTCAAAACCAAGACTCAGGCCGCTCGACACCAGTACAAATCCGAGAACACCGCCGATCAGACTCGCGGGAACAAGGTTATTCTGCAGGAACGAAATCCGCGCCCTCAAGATAACGCCAGCGAGTATCATCGAGACCATGAAGGCGAACGCAATTACGCCAGGGAAGGTAGCAGCCATATCAATCACCCATTACTGAAATGCTTTACGCAGGAATGTAACAGCTATTGCAGACCAGTCCTACGTTTTGTCCCTGTGCGATCTCTGGTACAGCCACACCGCAGGCACCAGCAATAAAGCCGTGGCGGCAATGGCGATGCGCAGGCCGAACTCGCGACCCACAAGCCCGATGACGGGGCCACCGGCCACCTGCCCGAGTGCATCGGACTGGCTGTGCATCGAAATAACCGTCGCCCTCACCTCGGATTCGATGTGCTGGTTCAGCCAGGCAATCGTTAAGGGGTCGATGACCCGGCGCAGCGGTATCAGGATGATGTACATGGCAATCGCCAGCCAGATATAGCCTGACAACGCAAAGAAGAACACACCGGCAAGAATAAGTGCTGTCAGCAGTGAAAGTGTATTGGCAATCTGTTTCGCGTCATCGGTATCCACATGCCGCTCGGTGATATTGACCAGCCAGATCGACAGCAGGTTACCGACCGCAGCAAAAACACCAAACAGGACAACAGGTTCCAGCCCCCAGGGTGCAGGAAATTCAAAACTTCGCAGCAGATGTGCGGTCGACAGCCGGTCATAACCTTCACTGAAGGTACCAAACACGAGCCCGACTACCATCAGCAGTATCAGCGTTGTGGATCCCCGAATGGTTTTCACGCCGCCCCTGAAGGTGATACCCATCTTGCTGAAACTGCTTCTTTCTTCAGCGGCCACTGGTTTGAAATGAATTTCTTCCATGGCAAGCCATGCAAACCCACTCCACAGGCAAAAGAGGATGCCCGCAAGAATATAGGGGTAGTTAATCTGAATACTGCCGATCAGTACCGCAAGCGTGATCCCAACAAAAGATCCGTAACTGGATAATTTCTGCCCCCTGAGGTACAGACGCGCGGCTTCTGATTCGCCAACTTCATCTGCAAGCCAGGCTTCGTGTGCACCGCTGATGAATGTCCAGCCGAGACCCCAGATAAACGAACCCAGCACAATGATTTCGAAGACGGGAAAGCCGCCCATGATGATAAAACCAACTCCGATGATAAAAAACCCGATGACCACCGAAATTCTTCTTGAGTAGGTATCGGCAACCACACCGGTTGGAATTTCAAATATAAACGCGCTCAATTCCAACGCCGTGCCAACCAGCACCAGTTCAAGCGCGTTGAGACCGGCCATCTCGACCTGGTAGATCATGCTGACTGTCGCCATCATATAAAACAGAGACCCCCACATAAAACTCGAGGCCAGGTACATTCTGGCTGGCGCTAAGGGGAACAAAGCTGTCCTTATGGTTAAGAGTGCCTATAATTCAAGTAAAACATCCTTTACCATAAATACCTATGAGCTCAGTTATATACGCGATTGTATTTAAAGGAGAGGTCATCGAGGGGTTCAAACCGATTTCGGTGAAAGCCCACATGGCCAAACTCCTGAAAGCCGACGTCGATAAAATGAAGATGCTGTTTTCCGGCAAGCAGATCGTGATCAAACGAACCGCTGATAAACAGGAAGCTGTAAAATACGGTGGTGCTCTAAAGAAGATCGGAGCAGATGTAAAAGTCAGGGTAATAAAATCTGACGCGCCTCAAAAAGAACCTTCTCAAAAAACGCCGCAGCCTGAACAAAAAGCGCCGCAGCCCGAACAAAAAGCGCCGCAGCCTGAACAAAAAGAGCCGGCACCACAAAGCGCGCAACCGCCAGCAGCCGTCGATACCTCAGGCATCTCGCTGGCACCTAACGAGGGCTATATCGTGGAACCTTCCACCCCGCCACCACCACCGGATGTCGATATCAGCGGTATCTCTGTCGCCGAAAATGACGGCACGCCACTGATTGAGGCAACCGAGCAGGAACGCGCTGATATTGACTTAAGCGAATACTCGATCCGGGAAAATGACGGCTCACCGCTGGTGGAACCATCTGATGAAGACGCGCCGGTGATCGAGGTGCCGGATTTTGGTCTTGACGAACCCGGCGCGATACTGGAAACCCTGCCCGATGAAAGGGAACAGCTCAATCCAAATACCATGGGGATGACGCTGGCCACAGCAGGATCGGATATGCTGGAACCGGAAGATCGCGATCAGACGCCGGCGCCGAAAGCGCCGGACACCAGCGCTATCAATCTGGTACCAAACTCTGACTGACATCTTGATCGGACTCGCGCACGAGCGCAGCCGAAAGACCACGTTGAACATTCACAAAAAGTAAAAGCGAGATCCTTCGTTCCTCAAAATGACTAGGCTACAGCGATCAGTTTGACCGGCAGTTCGGAATAACCCTTGATAAAATTCGACATGACCCTGACAGGTTCACCCACCACGTCAACCTTGTCGAAACGCGCCATGATTTCCTCCCACAGAATACGCAGTTGCATTTCTGCGAGCCGGTTACCCATGCAGCGGTGAATACCAAACCCGAATGACAGATGGTGACGTGGTGTCGCCCTGTCGATAATAAATTTGTCAGCCTGGTCGATCACCTCTGAATCGCGGTTCCCGGAGATATACCACATGATCAGCTTTTCGCCTTTCTTGATCTGCTTACCGCCCAACACTGTATCTCTCGTTGCTGTTCGGCGCATATGTGAAAGAGGCGTCTGCCAGCGGATCATTTCAGATACCATTCCCGGAATCAGATCGTGGTTATCTCGAAGTTTCTGGTACTCATCCGGATTCTCGTTCAGTGCCAGCACACCACCGGAGATTGAATTCCTGGTGGTGTCATTACCGCCAACAATCAGCAGTATCAGGTTACCAAGAAATTCGTCATCGTCCATGTTCTGGGTTGCTTCACCCTGAGCCAACATCGAGATCAAATCCAGGCTCTCACCCGCCGGGTTTCCTTCTCTTTCTTTCCATAACCGTTTGAAGTACGCAAGACATTCATCAAGCGCCTCGTCCTGACCATCTTCCGTCAAGCCTGGTATGCCGATACCCAATTTTGGATTCGAGGTCGCAACGTCAGACCAGTAGGTAAGCAGGCGCCTGTCTTCGAACGGGAAATCAAACAAGGTGGCCAGCATCTGGGTTGTTAATTCAATCGACACCTTGTCTACCCAGTTAAATGTCTCACCTATCGGCAGCGAGTCCAGGATACTGGCGACTCTCCCCCTGATCAGGGGTTCCAGCTTGGCCAGATTAGTCGGCGCCACCACAGGTTGTACAACTTTACGCTGTTCATCGTGGGTTGGCGGGTCCATGGCGATAAACATCGGTGTTTCCCGGCGCGAATATTCCTCATCGTCGACATCAAAAACGGTGATGTTACGGTGTGAAGAAAAAAGCTCAGTGTCTTTCTCGACTTCCATAATGTCGTTAAATTTTGTTATGGACCAGTAAGGACCAAACAAACTTTCCTTGCAGTAATGAATCGGATCTTCCGCACGCAATCTGTCAAACCAGGGTTGCCAGCAATCCTGTTGCAGCAGTATCGGCTGGCTGACATCCATCTCATCGAGAGGTATGGCATAGGGGTCGGGTATCTGCTTCGGATCAACAATAAGTTCTGTCACTAATTTTCTCCTGTGTATCAAACTCTTAATTGCACTTCAATTACGGTACTTCTTTATGGCATTTCTTATTGCACTTCTTATTGCACTTCCAGCACCACCACGGGGATTTCCCTGTCGCCAGCCCGGACCTGATAATCATCATAGGGCGGATAGATACCGGCAAGTTCTCCCCACAAGCGGGTTCTTTCATCACCCTGGGCGTCACGTGCCCGCGCCTTGTATATCTGGGGCCCAACCCGTATTTCACAATCC
>JACZXW010000036.1 GCA_022571415.1 Pseudomonadota bacterium | reverse complement strand
AGCTCCAGGGAGCATCATGACCACCGCCCTGTATACACACCCTGACTGTAACCAGCATCGGTGGTCGAAACATCCAGAACGACCGGAGAGATTAATCGCCGTGATGGAGAGAATCAGCTCGAGCGGATTACTCCATGATATGGAGGAAGTATCCGCCACCGAAATCTCCGATGCACAACTGGAGCTCGCCCACCCGCCTTCATTTATCCGGCAGATTGTCAGCAGTGAACCCGAGCAGGGTTTAACCAAAGTCGAGGCAGACACTTATATGAGCCCGGGTAGTTTACGTGCCATCAGACTTGCAGCTGGTGCCAATACAGGGGCGACGGAGTCCGTGTTGAACGGCATAAACGAACGAGCGTTCTGTGCAATTCGTCCACCTGGTCACCATGCAGAAATCGCGCAGGCCATGGGTTTTTGCCTGTTCAACAATGTCGCCATCGCTGCAGAAACCGCGCTGCAGCACAAAGATGTCGACCGGGTTGCTATTCTTGATTTCGATGTGCATCACTGCAATGGTACCGTGGACATATTCAAGGATCGTGAGGAAGTCCTCGTCTGTTCAAGTTTCCAGGAGAACTTCTATCCCTTCCGCTATCTGGATTTCAGCAATGAACACATCATCAGTACTCCGCTTGCACCAGGATCGACTGGACGAGTATTTCGCAAAGAGGTCGAACGCAGCTGGATACCGGCGTTGCTATCACACAAGCCTGATTTTATCTTCATCTCTGCAGGTTTTGATGCACACAAGGACGATCCGCTGGGTCAACTGATGCTTTTGCAGGAAGATTATACCTGGGTGACTCGATTAATAGTCGATGTTGCCAACGACCTGTGCGGGGGGCGAATAGTATCCACGCTCGAAGGTGGTTACGACCTGACGGCCCTGGCAAATTGTGTAGAAGCCCATGTTCAGGTATTAATTGACGGGTAGATAGTCCGCGATATTGACGTCGTCAATCTGGCTGGGTAGAAGGTATTTCTCTGCGTACTCCATGTACACACCTGATTCCAGGAACAGCCTGAACAGGTCACCATCAAGGTGAGCATCCTTCACCATAAACGACATGATCTTGATGCTCGCGGTCAAGGTCTTGGCTGACTTGTAGGGTCTGTCCGCAGCGGTCAAGGCCTCGAACACATCGGCAATGGCCATTATCCTCGCGGGAATAGACATCTGCGAGCCATTGAGGCGTTTCGGATAACCCGTCCCGTCCATCTTCTCGTGATGTCCGCCTGCTATTTCCGGAATTTGTTCCAGGTGCTTGGGAAACGGCAGACTCTCCAGCATCACAATGGTCTGCACGATATGGTCGTTGATTTTGAACCGCTCTTCCGCAGTCAGGGTTCCCCGGCTGATGGAAAGATTATAAATTTCCCCCTTGTTGAACTTGTGCTCGGGCACATCCACTTTAAAACCATACCGATTATCAGGATCGGCCGAGTGCACCAGGGTATCATGCTCGAAAATATGGTCCACCCGGTCAGCCAACAGGTCTTCCTCACAGGGAAGCTCTCGCGCCGGTTCCCGCTTCTTGCGATCGAGTTCTTCTCTCGCGATGCCGATCCGATCATCCAGGGTTCTGGTCCATTTGGTCTTTGCGATTTGCTGCATGCGCTCCACCAACTCATCGGCCATAAATTCACCACCAACATTGCAATTGGCGATGAAACTGTAGTCATCATCTATCTGGGCGAGTCGTCCTTCGAGTTCCTTCCTCAGCTCATCGGCGTCGCCACCTTCTATAATCTTCTCCTGGCATGCAATCACGGCTTCTCTTTTGATGACTTCGAATCGAGTGCGGATTTCATGAATACGGTCGGTAATGGTTTCAAGTTTGGTGGCTTTATCGACCACGTATTCCGGCGTGGTGACCTTGCCGCAATCATGCAGCCAGGCACCGATATGTAACTCGTACCATTCTTCTTCATTCAGGTCGAAATCGGCAAATGGTGCCTCCTGCCAACCGCAGACAGCACGAGTCAGCATCTCGGTCAGTTCAGGTACTCGCTGGCAGTGGCCGCCTGTATAGGGAGATTTGGCATCCACCGCACTGGCCATTAATTCGATAAAGGATTCGAGCAGGTTTTTTTGGGATTCAATCAGTATGGCATTGTCCAGCGCAACAGCCGCCTGTGACGCAAGAGCTTCAATCAGTGGCTGAATTTCAGCTGAAAAAGGAACCACCTCACCGGTCTCAGGATCCTGAGAATTCAATAGCTGGAGCACACCGATCACGTCATTGACGTTGTTCTTCAGCGGGACTGACAAGAGCGATTTGGATCTGTAGCCCGTACCTTCGTCAAATTTTTTGGTGCCAGAAAAGTCAAATTCGTCCGAATCATAGGCGTCGGCAATATTGATGGTCTTACCGGTCAAGGCAGAATAGGTTACGTTATTTTGATTGTTGGGTTGATTGTTTTCATCATACATTGCCACCGGCGGCAGGGTTACCTCGATACCGGTAGTGCCTCCCTGGGCAATATCCAGGGAGTCGGTACGAACGATCTCAAACTTTAATTCATCATTTTTTGTGCGGATATACAGGGTTCCGCCATCAGCATTGCCCATGTCTTTAGCTTCGAGCAGAATTCGCTCCATCAGCCTATTGGTATCTTTTTCCGCTGAAAGCGCAATGCCGATATCAATCAACCGTTTGAATGAAGCCTGTTCAGACGACATTTGTATCCTCCTTAGTGTGCTATCCCTGCCTAATAGGAAAGCAAATCCTACCACATCCGCCACCACCAGTTTTACCATGCAGGGAAGGTCCCATAAATTCTGATAAGCTCAACGTCTTCCACATGCAATGAGGCGCGTATGCCAGGAAAAATTCCATTCACTTTCGAATATGATTTCGAATATGGCAGGCTTGAACGGCTGACACCTTTAATCCGCCGGGTCACCGCCAAAAACCCAAGTGCTTTTACGTTCAATGGAACCGGGACCTATGTCATTGGAAAGGGCAATGTCGCGGTGATTGATCCTGGTCCCCTGGTGCCGGAACATATCGAGACTCTGAAAGAGACGCTCAAGGGTGAAAAGATTACCCATATCCTCATTACCCACACGCACATGGACCACTCGCCTGCAGCAAAACCACTGAAGGCATTCTGGAACGTCAAAACCTACGCCTACGGCCCACACGGAGCAGGAAAATTGGAGCAGGGCGTCCCCGTGGAAGAAGGCGGCGATATGGAATTCGATCCCGATGTTCGCATAAAACACGGGGATGTCATTGAGGGCGACGGCTGGACAATCGAATGTATTTACACGCCGGGACACACATCCAACCACATTTGTTTTGTGCTAAAGGAAGAGAGCTCGATTTTCACAGGGGATCATGTGATGGGCTGGTCAACCAGCATTATCGCCCCGCCCGATGGAGATATGACCCAGTATATGGAAAGTCTCCAGTTGCTCCTGCAACGCGATGAAGAAATCTACTGGCCCACCCACGGCACCTGCATCAGGGATGCCCGTGCTTACGTGCAGACATTTATCGACCACCGTCTGAATCGTGAGCAGCAAATCATTGACTGCCTCGATCAGGGTTATTCCGTTATTGATGCGATGGTGCCGGTGATGTATACGGACACCAGTCCCGCCATGTACGGTGCCGCAGCAAGGTCTGTTCTCGCTGCCATGATACGCTTGATCGACACCAACAAGGTTGTTTGTGAGGGAATCCCGTCTCTCGCTTCAGAATATAAACTAGTGTAATAGGGGCGACGAAGTTCATGCCCATCATCAATCTCAACGAAGTTCGCAAAGAAGACATTGATACAGTAGGCGGGAAAGGAGCCAACCTCGGGGAACTCATGCACCAGGGTTTTCCGGTTCCGCCCGGGTTTGTCATCACAGCTGATACTTACGCGAAATTTGTCGACACCGAAGGATTGCCACCTGGCGATCAAATTGGAGACGACGCGGCATTCTGTGCCACCATCCGTGACAAAATTATTTCCAGGGCATTACCATGGGAATTCGAGGAACAGATTCTCTTTTCTCACGAGCAGTTGCAACAGAGCCGCCAAACGGAAATTGTATATGCAGTTCGTTCTTCGGCAACGGCAGAGGACCTGAGTGGCGCAAGCTTCGCCGGGCAGCACGACACCTACTATTATGTCAGCATCAATACTCTATCCATGATGGTGAAAAAGTGCTGGGCCTCGCTCTGGTCAGATGCAGCCTTTTCATATCGGCAGAGCCAGGGTATCGAGCATCGCGATGTAAAAATGGCCGTCATTGTCCAGGAAATGATTCTTTCTCAAACATCCGGGGTTACCTTTACCGCTGACCCTGTCAGCGGCTCTGACACTGTCATCATCACCGAATCAAGCTGGGGCATGGGTGCCGCGATAGTCGACGGTCGGGTCTCTCCGGATCAATACATCGTCAACAAATCCACGAGCGAACTTACATCCATAAAAATCGCGGACAAGAAGTTTATGGTGCCTGCAATTCTTGACCAGACCGAGGCTTCCAGGCTGCAGGAAGTACCGGCTCATCTGCGGCGCATCGAATCCCTCACAGTGGATCAGGTCAACATCATTACTTCATGGGCAAAGAAGTCCGAAGCATATTTTGGTTCCCACCAGGATATTGAATGGGCGTTTGCCGACAATGAATTTTACATGCTGCAATCGCGGCCCATCACCGTAATAGGCCAACCCGAGGACGACCTGCCTAAAGGCAAGTATGTGTTGTTCAAGCCCATGGCGGAAAACTTTACCGACCCACTGCTCCCTCTTTCCCAGGACATACTGGGAAAACTGTTTCCCATGATGACCATTATCTACGGACGGGTTTACATGAACCTCGCTCATGCCAGGGTAATCGTGCCCTTGAAGCTATCGGATGAGGACCTGTCCACCCTGGCCTATCTTGGCGATATTGAAAACTTCAAACCACGACTGTCCATTCCCAGGTTACTCGTATTATTCCCGCTCCTTTATATCTATTACCTCATTTTCGCCGTTCTCTACTACCGAACCAGTAACATGCCTGATGGCAACATGGAGTGCTTTCGTCGTTATTTCCAGCGTGTTGTGGACGATCCTGCCATCTCCGCACCAGAAGCAATGGCAAAACTGTTTCTGAAAACCAGTTTCTTTGAACCTGTTGGAAACATGGTACTCCTGGCAAATGCCACGGCGTCCAGATACATCTTCCTGTTGCAACTTCTGCACAAGTTACTAAAGCGTTGGTTACCCAGCCTGAATGATGATGCAGCATCATTACTCACTTCAGGAACCGACGGTGTGTTGTCAACGGATATGGGCAGAGAGATATGGAACCTTGCCAGGACGATTAAAAAAAATAAGACCTTGTCGGCTATCGTCCTCAAGGAGGAACCGGACAGAGTACTTGCAACACTCCGCAAACAAAACGACGCATCTGAGTTTATCGCGCAACTGGAATCATTCCTGCACAAACACGGCCACCGCACACTGAAGGAGTTCGAGTTGAATTCGGTTCGCTGGGAAGAAGACCCGTCACCGGTCATTGCCATGATAAGAAACTATCTGCTCGCTGACTCCGACCCTGATGCTTCCGCCGCACGAGTTGCGGAACAGCGACAAGTGCTGCTGGAGGAGGTTAAAAGTAACCTCGCCGCGCTTCCCCTGGAAAAACTATTCGGCTTTCGATTCAGGATTATTTCTTTCGTTCGAAATAGAGCCAAATATTTTATCAAACTGCGCGAGAACTCCCGCTTCTATCACATCATGGGTTTTTACGCGGTGAGAAAGAAGATCCTGAAAACCGAGGTGGAATTGATTGAAAAAGGGGCCCTGAAGTGCAAGGACGATATTTTTTACCTGCACTGGCACGAGGTCCGTGATCTGCAGTCCGACACTTCAGACTGGTCAGACGTAGAAGAACTGATCCGTTCACGCAGGATGAACCACATCCGCCTGAACAAGGTACGACCACCAAAAACCGTGGGTATCGACATTGCTGTCGTGGACAACAGCCCGCTTTCCGGCAACCAGCTGAATGGACAAGGCGCGTCACCTGGTTCCTGCCAGGGTAAGGCAAGAGTCATCATGGATCCTGCAATCGACGCTGTTATCAAACCTGGGGAGATACTGGTCGCACCTTACACTGACCCAGCCTGGACACCGCTCTTTCTCACAGCCAGTGCGGCCGTGATCGAGGTAGGCAGCTACCTGTCTCATGCAGGGACCATTGCCCGGGAATATGGTATGCCGTGTGTCGTCGATGTACTCGATTGCACCACTCGAATTACCAGTGGTGACCTCATTCATGTGGACGGCAGTAGCGGTAAGGTCACACTGCTGGACCATGCGACTTCGGAGGTTGCATGATGCTTGAAGTATTGTGTTTTCTGCTGGGGGTACATCTGTCCATGATGCTGATTGCGTCATGCTATGGCCTGATTGACCTCTGGTACCGAATCGCCGACTTCATATTTCCCATCCTGGTGCGGATACTAGTCGTTGCGGCGCTGAACACCATTTTCATTTTGTGGCTGCAGGGCACCAATCAAATCGCCTTTATTAGCGGCCAGTTATTCTTTCTGGTCTTTCACATTGTTATCTTCTGGATTGGCAGAATCCTTGTCATCTTTCTAACCAGGCAATAATTGTTTTTCAGCACTGGCGCCAACAGCCGGTCAGGGTTAGGACACCTCGAGCGGCAGATCTGGTACCAACATTTCTGTCGCCTTGGGCAAACTCGTCATATAGATAATTCCACCATGGGGTTGATTCATTTCGCCCTTGAAGAACATAAATTCAAACAGCTCATCCGCATCCTCCTCGGCCACCGTGGCCTCCAGGATTTCCTTTTCCTGCTGTTCACCAATTCCGCGAGCGGTAATTGGTGAGAATCGCCCCACGCCCCTGGCACGATGAAAATTAACACTGTGGATATCTTTCTCCTCCATCAGTGCCTGCAGCAGCCCATAAGCCCTGCCTTTAGGTAAAATACAGGTAATTAATTTCGCATTGATCAAATTGTTCGACATTCGTTAGACTTCCTGCGTGTCTACAATACTTTCAATAATATCTTTGGGAATGTAGGTCGCAGCCTTATCAAGCTTGGTAACATATATAATGCCTGCACCCGGGACGTCTAATTCTCCGGCGAAATACATCCTTTCAAATATTCTATCCACCTGGTCATCGGCCACCAGCGACGTGATAATTTCCTTTTCCACGTCAACCGCCAGGCCGAGGATACCGAGCCTCTCTCTTACACCACTGCCATAACCATAATAAATAGTGGCGCCCTGCGCGCCTGCATCCTGTGCCGCCTGCACCACGGCATCAGCTTTACTCCGCTGTACGACACAGGTAATTAACGACACATCTGTCAGGATAGTAAATTCTCTGGTACTCATAGTATGGGATCCCCCACCATATCCTCGTTGTCTTCCTGTTCATCCCGGGCATAGCGCCTGGAGATTTTCCATCTAATGTATATGCCAGTACTTAACACGGCAACAATCGGACCTATGGATGCCATGGACAAAATACCGAATCCTTCGACCGCACCCAGGGCATTGCCGAATCCGAGACCCATGGCCAGCACCAGAGGTACCGTCACAGGACCCGTCGTTACACCGGCACTGTCCCAGGCAATATTTACAAATTCTTCATTGGAAATTGAAGTCAGGAAAATAGCCAGCGTATATCCCGGGATCAACAGGTAAGCGATAGGAATATCAAAAATTATTTTTGCGACGCCAATTGATATGCCAAAGGCTACCCCCAGCGAAACTGCATACATCAACGTTGTCTTCTTGAAGGACCCGTTAGTCAGGTTTTCCACCGTCATGCCAAGAGCGTTAAGAGCAGGTTCCGCCAGGGTTGCACCAAAGCCTAGCAACCAGGCAAAGGCAAGTGCGATAAATATGCCCAGCGCGACAAAATAAAGAGGTGAATCTTCAACCGCTGCTATCTGCGTAAAGGCCGCCGGAACCAGCCCACCACTCTGCCCGCCTAATTTCGACAGGCCGTAGCTCAACCCGAGATTGAACACCACCATGCCCAGGACGCAAAGAAAAATACCAAAAAAGATGATCTTTGGATTCGGCAGTTTCTCTTTTAGCAGCACCATCATAACGAGTAACAAAAATACGAAGAGAGGAACAATGGCTCGAATCCCACCAACAATTTCAACACCCGGGGTCGATTCATACCAGGGTAATACTTCGCTCACGATCTGTGTCTGTTGCGCCGCCGCGATTATCATTTCCGGCGTTAATTGAGAAGCGACATACATGGTCAACAACATCACAGCGACGATAGGAAACAGTGATGCCAGGGTCACAATGCCGAATCCCGATAAGGAATTACCGCCTTTCCCCGCGGCGTGAGCAATCCCGATACCCAGGGACAAGACCAGGGGCACCGTCACCGGACCAGTGGTGACCGCACCGCAATCGAATGCAAGACCGATTACTTTGGACAGTTCTTCATCCAGAGCCATGTAAAAGCTGATCATTAAAACAGGCGCAAGCGTCATGTAAATTAGCGGTTTCAAACTCCAGCCAAATATAAACCGGATGGTGCCGAGTGCCGCTGCAAGGCCTACTCCCACACCCACAGCCAGTACCAGGATACCTGACCAATCATTAAGTAAGGTGTACAAGTATGGAGCCTTGTTAACGTCCACCAGAGAACCTGCCGTCTGCAAAGCACCGATGGCAGGTTCGGCAAAAGTCACTCCGATACCGAGCAAAAACACGACAATGATAACGACGCCGAGGCTCGCCTTCGCCGGTAGCGATACTCCCAGTGATTCACCGAACGGCATTAGGCCAACCTTCAGACCTTCCATAAAAAGCATCAGGCCAAATATTACCGCGGTCAATCCACCGGTAATGATCAGTGCATCTTCAACAGACTGACGCAAAATAAATAACTGAAACAACACAAGGTACAGCGCGAGTGGCGTCACAGCTTTGAACTGATCCATAAACCTGACAGTGAGATAAGGACGCAGAAGTCGATAAATGTCGCCAGATTCAAGCGCAAGGGATGGAGGACGATGTGGGATTTCGTCACCGTCAGAATCATACTCGACCGGCGGAACCATCTTGTTGTAGCTGAGCCGGTCCGTATGGACATTCAGTTGGCGAGCAAAACTATTAAACGAAATATGTTGAGTCACTAGCTTCCCTTGGCAGCCGCCTTATATCCCTGATTAACTAATACGAGACCCACTGAGTCTACTCAAAAAATACGCTGAACACACCCAAATCGCAGACTATATTGACTTGATACTACCGCGGTCATTCTAGGCCGACGCACTGGGTCGTTCTTTTACCCTGTCATACCACGCCATGATGTTTTTGTTATCTGCATTGAGTGGTTGTCCTACCTGGGCGCCAAATTCAAGGAAGACATATAAAACAATGTCGGCGAGCGAAAATCGATCACCACATATGTATTGCTTGCCTTCCATCAAGCCATCCAGCCAGGTGATCTTTTCCTGTGCCAGCGTTTTTAGATCATCAGCGGCCTGAGGAATCAGTCGCATCCTGTCTTTAAACAAAGCAGCGCCATCCGAGTAACGAAATCCGTTTGCCAAGTTTTCCATGACGCCGTGGTCAATTCGCCTGACCCACATTCGGGTTTCCCCTCTTTCTTCGGCACTGGTACCAATCAAGCTGGAAGATCCTTCTTTCTCATCGAGATATTCACAAATCGCCGTTATCTCTGTAATGACATCACCATTGTCCAGCTCAAGGGCAGGCAGTTGCCCGGCAGGGTTAATCTTCAGGTACGCTTCCTGGCGATTTTCACCACCCATAAGGTCTACTTCTTCAAGACTAATCTCCAAACCCCGCTCCGCCATGAACATGCGCACGACTTTTGGATTGGGTCCCACCGAATTATGCAGCTTCATTCCTGATCTCCTACTAAGATTACGTAAGCCGATTTATACCCTAATTGTGTTTTCAAGAAAAGGATTTACCCAGCAACCGCTCGTCAACTTGAGAACCCATCTACATATCAACGCGATGATGTGACCATAAAATATAATAGTCGCTATGTTATAGTCCCACTCGAATCCAGTTGCCTGAATGCGATCGTGAAAAATGCAGGATCACGTGTATATGCTCGATTAGTAATTTTTGCTAGCGCCCTGGCTTTGTGTCAATTTTCGCTGGCGCTGGACCCGATGCGGAGCCATCAAAATCTTGCTCCTATCACCAAATACTATGCTGATGAACTCGGGCAATTAACCTACAAGCAAATTATCGGCCTACCGGACAATAGCTGGACCAGCATCGATTCCGCAAATTTTAGCTTTGGTTTCACCGAAACGCCTTTTTGGTTTCGAGTCAGCGTCTCCAACGATACACCTGCCACGCAGAATCTCCTGCTGGAAATCGGTCGCGCCAGGTTTGATAGTATCAAGGTGTTCCTGACTATCGATGGCACCCTGACGCGTTATGTTAGCGGCGCAGACCACCCCTATAAAGAAAGAGTCATAAAACACCGGCACCACATATTTCCGGTGGATCTTAAAACCGGACAAACAGCTGAAATTGTATTTCGCGCCAAAAATTCAGGATCCTTAGCCTTCCCGCTGACCCTATGGCACCGGGACAGGTTTTACGAGTCCGACAAGAATAAGATGCTCACCTATGGTGCCTATTTCGGCATCTGGCTGATGGTACTAATTTACAACACCGTTTTATTTACCGCGGTTTCTCACCGGGCCCTGGCAAGCTTCGTGGCTTTTGTGTTCAGCTTTGGCATTTACCAGCTGACCAGTTTTGGTCTTGGCTCAAGCTTCATCTGGGGTAGACATCCCGCGGTGTTTGATGCCACCATCGTATTGAGCATGGGCTGTGCCACCCTATCCCTGATGTGGTTTTGTACCCATATACTGGAGCTTAGCAAGACTAATCGAGTCGGATTGAGAATCCTGCAATTTTTCTCCTTTCCCGCACTGTTGTGTATGCTCGCCTATCCTTTCCTTGAATACGCGAAGGTCATCCCCGTTTTGACCGCCTTGACCGCACCGAGCGCCCTGATAGTCATCTTACTCGGCGTTCGCAGCTCATTTCTCGGCAGCCGACTCGGCCTGTATTCGACCATCGCGTGGACAGCTTTATTACTCGGAACAACTGCCAAGGTATTCGCCCACTTTGATATCCTGCCGATGAACTTCCTGACCGAAAATTCGGCTGCAGTAGGATTTCTGTTAATGATAACGATTTTGAGTTTTGTCGTTGCAGCAGAATTTCGTCGTCAGGCCAAATTGCAGCAGGAAAAAGTATTATCAGACAATCTTCTCATCGCCAACCAACAACGGCGGACTAACGAACAACTGGAAGGGATGGTCCAGGAAAGAACCGCAGAACTTGAAACGACCTTGGAGGAGCTATCCCAGGCAAACGAAACGTTGAAGGAAATCAGCACAAAAGATTCCCTAACCGGCATTAAAAATCGTCATTACTTCGACACAATATTTGAACAGGAATGGAAACGGGCAAGCCGCCAAAATTATCCATTGTCGTTACTGTTGATGGATATCGATTTTTTCAAGAAGGTTAATGATACTTACGGACACGTCGCCGGAGACGAGTGCCTGAGGGAAGTTGCCGCTAGCATAAGTGGCGCATTGAAGCGACCAGCTGATATTGTTGCTCGTTATGGCGGCGAAGAATTTGTGGCGCTGCTGCCTTATGTGGAAAACGAAAATGCTCTCGAGTTCGCCAACCGAATCCGTCATCGAGTAGAAGCATCTACCTACATCGCGGACGGCAATAAAATAAGGGTGACCATGAGTATCGGCGTTTCCACAGTATCACCAACAGACGAAGACGAACGCAAGGATATGATTTCAGCTGCCGATATAGCCCTGTATGAGGCCAAAAATTCCGGTCGAAACAAAGTATGCAATGCAGGACAACTCTCCGTGCACTCTAACAAGATCGCTTCCTGATAAACTCCAAACCGGGAAGCGCTGCTGCTAAATCTGTAAAAAATGTTATGGCATTAAAATGGAATTGTCCCTACCCCTCGAACCGTTCACCGGTGTTTGCAAAAAACCTGGTGGCGACTTCACAACCGCTGGCGGTGCAGGCAGGCATTAATACCTTAAAATCCGGTGGCAACGCCGTGGATGCTGCAATTGCAACTGCAATTACGCTGACCGTTGTGGAACCCAATAACAACGGGATCGGCAGTGATGCCTTCGCCATTATCTGGGATGGAGAGACACTTCATGGGCTGAACGCCTCAGGAAGATCACCTGCCGCGCTATCGAAAGACAGGTTCAAGGGACAAGAACGGATGCCGACGCTGGGTTGGGATGCAGTCACTGTTCCAGGAGCAGTCAGCGCCTGGGTAGAAATGTCTTCGCGATTCGGAAATGTCCCCTTTGCTCAATTATTCGATGATGCCATTAACTACGCGACTCACGGTTTCCAGGTTGGTCCTAAAACCAGCTTCTATTGGCAGTCAGCGGAGGAGAGGTTCAAAGATTTTACGCCATTCATGGACACCTTCATGATCGATGGCAAGGCTCCAGCTGCAGGTGAAGTCATGCGATTACCGGATCACGCTGCAACATTAAACGCGATTGCCGAGAGCAAGGGCGATGCTTTCTACCAGGGTGCACTGGCACACGCCATGATTGATGATTCAAACGATCATGGTGGAACCCTCTGTATGAAAGATCTCATCGATCACCGCTGTGATTGGGTGGGAACGATCAGCGCTGCACTGGATAAAACTCAATTGCACGAGATCCCGCCGAACGGTCAGGGACTCATGGCATTGATCGGTCTCGGCATACTCGACCGACTCGACATCGCCAGAGTTGACCTGGATTCTGCCCTCAGCCTCCATCTGCAGATCGAGGCAATTCGAATTGCCTATGCACAGATTGAACGGCACCTTGCAGACATTGATCACATGCGTGTGCAACCGGCGCAGCTGCTCAACGACGAATTTCTTAGCGCCCGGGCCAGTGAGATTTCTCTCACACGGGCAAATCCAACTCCCACTGTTTTTGAAGCTGGTTCCGATACCGTCTACCTGACCACCGCGGACGCCTCGGGCATGATGGTTTCCATGATCCAGTCCAACTTCCGTGGCTTTGGTTCTGGCATCGTCATTCCGGGGACGGGAATCAGTATGCAAAACCGAGGCTCAGGTTTTATCCTGGAAGAGGATCATCCTAACCAGGTCGGCGGTGGCAAGCGGCCCTATCAAACCATCATTCCTGGATTCGTCATGGAAAATGGAGCACCGCGGATGAGTTTTGGCGTGATGGGTGGACACATGCAAGCACAGGGGCACCTGCAGATGATGTTGCGCATATTTGTGCATCAGCAAAATCCACAAGCAGCCTCGGACGCGCCGCGTTGGCATCTTAGGGAAGATGGCAAGGTCCTGCTGGAGGCAGGAATTTCTTCTGATGTGAGCGATGATCTCTCCGCCCGCGGCCATGACATCATTTTGAATGCCCCGGAACATAATTTCGGTGGCGCGCAGCTTATTTATCGGATGCGGGACGGATACTGCGGCGGGTCAGACCATCGTAAAGAAGGCCTGGTGGCCGGGTTCTAGGAAACCTCTGATCAACTACTTGGCGCCATAGACGCAGACCCTGTTTCTTCCCTTGGATTTTGCGTGGTAAAGCGCCTCATCCGCCTGGCTGACCAGGTCCCGGGGACGCCCTTCCTCACCCGGGACCGTCGAACTCACGCCAATGCTGACGGTGACGCTGATATTGTTGCCGTCCGCATTAAAGACACGAGCCGCCAAACTGTCACAGATCTGTGTTGCCAGATGCAAGGCATTGTCAGTAGATGCGTATGGCAAAATCACCACAAATTCCTCACCACCGTATCGGGCGACAACATCGGAGGGTCGGTTTAACATCTTGTCGATTTCCTGGGCTACCGCAGAGAGACACTCGTCACCAGCCAGGTGGCCGTAGGTATCGTTAACCTTTTTGAAGTGATCTATATCCAGTAATAACAACGAAATATCATATTGTTGTCTGAGTGCGCGCCTCCATTCCTGCTCAAAAACTTCATCAAAGAACTGCCTATTCCGGATTCCCGTCACCGAATCGAAGGTGGTGAGTTCCTTAAGGACAATGTGTGCCTCCGACAATTTCTCCAACGCGACTTTCAATTCCTCTGTGCGGTTCTCCATCTCTCTTTCCAACTTCTCCTTCATCTCTTCCTGCCCGTCAAGCAGGTATCTGTTTTCCATCGCGACCGAAGCCTGAGAGCTGAGGGCTTCGATTAACAGTTTCACTTCATCGGAAAAGGCAATAGTTTCACCATCTTCATTTTTTGCATTCAGCAATTGCAGCACCCCCATCACCTCTCCTGCCAGGGTTTTCAGGGGAACGGCGAGGCAGGAAGTGGAGTGATACCCCGTTAGCTCATCAAATTGCCGGGTTCCAGAAAAACCACCGTCCGGGGCATACGCATCATCGACCACCAGGGTTTTACCGAGGAGTGTTGCACGACTCACAATATTCGTCATGTTCTTCTCGCCTGCCTCTGTTACCAGCGGCACATCCGGTAAGGAAACAGGCGCACCATCTACCCCACCCTGAAACAGGTTCAAGGTGTCATTGAGAACGATGGCAAAACCCAGCGTTTCGTCCCGGTTCTTCAGGTAAAGCGAACCGGCATCAGCGTTAGCCAGGGATTTGGCTTCTTTCAGGATGCGTTCCAGGAGACTGTTGATTTCCTTTTCTGCAGACAGGGCTAACCCGATCCCAATCAGGCGCTGATAGGCATTGTTTTCGGTTTCACGACTCAACTAGTTTTCCCTTTCCATACATCAACATCAGTACTGACTCTATACTATAAAATCACGACAAACCGCTCTAGCAGGAAACAAAGCGATTTCCATGCCATAATTCAACCTATATTGAGGAATATCTCCTATCTAATTGTTTTATAATACTTTTACCCAAAAATAAGGTGATCCTTTCAATCTCGGATCATCAATTCGTGACGCAATCTGGCCAGGGAATGTCACATCCGTGACCTGCAGCGTCAGTCTGCTCCCGGTTAGGCCAAAAATACTATCTGTCGAGGAAGATCAGGCTTACCTCCGGTACATACGTAATGATCAGCAACGCGACCAGCAACACCAGCATAAACGGTATGGTCGCCTGATAAAGTTCCATGATCGGTCGTTTGAACCGATAGCTGGCGATAAATAGGTTCATGCCAATGGGTGGTGTGAAATAACCAATCTGCATATTCGCAAGAAAAATAATGCCAAGATGAACCGGGTCAACACCAAATCGCAATGCCATTGGCACGATCAGCGGAATCATGATGACCAGCGCAGAGAATATATCCAGGATGGCGCCCAGTGCCAGCAGCACCAGATTGAGCAGTATAAGAAACGTGATTTTTGAAGAGACATATTTCTGTATCCACTCAAACAGTAGCTGCGGAATTTCAGCGTCAATTAAATAGTTGGTAAAAGCGAGGGAGACGCCCAGGATTAGCAGGATACTCCCCACCATCACCATGGATTCTCTCACTACTCTGGGCAAATCAGCATATTTTATTTCACGGTGAATGACCACTTCGACGATGAGCACATAAAACGCAGTAACCGCGGCGGCTTCAGAAACAGCAAAAAATCCCGAGTAAATTCCACCCAGGACGATAAAGGGAAGCGGGATTTCCCAGCGCATTGCCCGCAACGCACTTTTCGCTTCTTCGTGGCTATATTTTCCGGTTTCAATCGGCTGCCCGCGATTGGACCAGAGGCTGTAAAGTGTCAACAATACGATCATCAGCAAGGCTGGAAGGATTCCGGCAATGAATAATTCCTGGATCGTAAAAGGATTTGGCAAGTTCATCTGCTGGACTATCACCCCATACAGTATCAAGGGTAAGGATGGTGCCAGCAAAAGACCGAGGCTCCCGGAGGTTGTCACCAGCCCGAGACTGAACTTCTCCGTGTAACCTGCCTGTACCAGCGCAGGGAACAGCAACGCCCCCACGGCAACGATGGTTACGCCGGATGCACCGGTAAAGGCAGTAAAAAATGCACAGGTGATGAATGCGACCACCGAAAGCCCACCCGGCATCCAACCGAGAAAGACCTGGGTCAATCGTACCAGGCGTGATGAAAGTTTACTTTCAGCCAGGATATATCCGGCAAAGGTAAATAGAGGTAAAGCCAGCAGAAGCGGTGTATCCACCAGCCGGTATATTTCAACAGTGATGACCGTCAGCGGAATTCCCGCGTAGTAGAATCCGGTCATCGCAGCCGCCAGTATCACGACAAAGAGTGGCGCCCCCGTAATGGCAAGCATGAATATCATCAATGAGATTAACGCCCCCATCAACGTCTTCCCAACAGATTGGCAATGACGCTGTATCCAAATCGAAATGCCATGACCGCAAACCCAAACGGCAAGATGGATTGGCAAACCCACGTAGGCACGCTGGCGAATGCAATTGTCCGGTCGTCATATTCCATTTGAACAAACACAAAGGAATGAAAGGCGACCGTTGCACAAATCATCGCCGCAGAAAGGGATGTCAGTATCCGTATCGCAGGCTGATATTTTTCAGGAACATAGCGTGACAAAGCGTCTATGTTGATATGATTATTTTCCCTCGTCGCAACCATTGCGCCGAGAATCGCGACCCACAGGACAAGAATTCGCAGAAATGATTCAGCCCATAAAAAACCAGTATCGAAAAAGTTTCGCAACACAATCTGCATGATTGCGAGGATCAGCATGGTCGCCAGCGCTGATACCAGCGCGGTATCTTCCAACCGATGTAAACTATTGATCAATGGCTTCAGTGCTTTGGTCCGTATCGGTGAATATTACATGCCAGGTTCGGACGTATTTGCTTGCATGCGGGCTTCCTTGAGGTATCCATTGTAAAGATTCAGGGACTCTACCGTGATCTGGCCTGAATTAACCAGTTCATCAATCGATTTATTTGCCATCGCTCTCCATGCGGGAATCTCCCCAGGACCCGGAGAAGTTACCTTGATACCCTGGTCAATCAGCACATCAAAGGCCTTGCGATTATCATTGCGGTTGTCCGCATCAATCTCATTGAATAGCCGGTTCATTACGGCAAGTACAATTTCCTGGTCGTCCCCGGAAATTCTCGAAAACACCTTGGTATCCATAGCCATCAACGAATAGATATAGATGATCGGCATATCCATCATATATTGAACATGGTTGTGCCATTGCAGAGCGAGAGCGACGATCGGGGGTACGACGACCGCATTGATAAGTCCTGTCTGCAGACCGGCCAATACGTCAGTAATCGCAAGTGGTATCGGGCTGATGCCAAACGAGTCGAGTAACGCCGCTGAAATTAGATCCCCACTGGGTACCCAACCTTTGAGCTTACGCAGATCATCAACGCTGGTCACCGGATCCTTTGACAGCAGATAGGCGAAACCAGTTTCCGTCAGGGCGAAACTGCTCAAACCACCGTCTTTAAGCCCATCTATAATCCGCTGGTCCATGCGCTTCCTGATGTAGTCTACTTCATCAAACGACCGAAACTGCAATGGAAGGTTATAAATCTGCAGATCCGGGTAGAATCGGGTCAAAGATCCAGCTGCAAATCCGCCGCCATGTAACTGGCCGATCCGCATCTTACGCAACACGGTATAGTCGTCTCCCATGACACCGCCGGGATATATCTTGAATTTAACCCTGCTTTCGGTTTGATCTTCAATTTCCTTGATGGCAACCCGCAGTTTTTTCATCCATGAGAGGCCATCTGGCGAGATCGTGGCGATTTTGTAGTTCTTTGCCTGGGCTAACGATAGCGGCATCAGCAATACGACTAGCAGGCTTATCCTGGTGAGTTTGACTAGGGTCATAAAACAGATTCCTGGGAAGTTCATGTATGGTCGAGTCAAAAATAATCGTCTGAGCTTGCCAGCAGTTCTTTCGCTCGCAGCTGCGCCAGTTTGTTGGTCAATGTCATACCTTCGACAACTGGATCGGCAGACACGACTTCATTGAGCAGTCTGTCGTGAATCTCTTTGTCAAACACCAGTCTCGCGTATTGCTCTGCATAGATCACTTTTGTCATCAAGTACTTTCCTTGAGACAATTCAAGGGCTTTCTCAAAGTACTCACGCCCTTTTTCAGGATGGCCGCCCATGGCAGCCGGGAAGATGGTTTCCAGGGCTCCCATGTAAAGGTGAGGCCCTCCATTCTCCCAGGTTTCGTCCAGAACAATGACCCGTTCCATCAGGTGCCGTACCTTGGCCAACTCCGCTATGGCACTCAGGTCACCACTGTTTGCCTGAATCCAGCCTGCCCACGCAACCCCGGTGGCATAGGCGACAGGCAAGTCCGCAATACGCATCTTATCTACAACGGCCCGGTATTCCTGGAAGCCTAGCGACCTAAAATTGCAAAGTCGTTTGTTACTAATGCAGGCTGCCTTCAGCGCATAAGCCAGCGATTTTGCCGTCAGCAGTCTTGCTCGCTCTTCCTCCGCAAATACACTGAAGGAACCATTCAGAGAAGATGCAGCAAGAAGAAGGTTTTCATTATCCGGACTTCTGCGAAGAAAACTGTCAATCAACAAGAGATACGCTGGCACGCCTTCCCTCACGGTTTCCAGATCATCACTATTTAAAATGGTGTACGCAAGATCATCTGCCATCTTTGCGGTGAGTCCGGAAACCAGATTTGCGCAGCTGGTCAGTCCGAAAACCGCCAGCATGACCAACAGCATTTTCAAGTTCAAAATAACAATATCTCCAACTTGTTATTTAAAGGAACGCGTTTATACATCAACGGAATTGACAACGCTTATACTAACAGACCCTATGCCAGGGGAATGGCTTGCATAAACTCTGCTCGGGCGTCTTTTAGGAAAACCTTCCAATCCGGGTTATTCCCTTGCAACTGGGAAATTCTGTACAGACCCAGAACTTCTTTCCCGCGTTCTTGCCCTTGATCGCCTTGCGCATCATCATTTCCCTGCCACACCTAGGGCAGCTTCTTGCGAGATCTGATTCAGCAAAAATATCCTGCAGATTTTCCCTGATCTCCGCCTCGGATATATTGCTGACTAACGGGAAATCCAACAACGGTTTTTCAATCTGACGGAAGAGTTCCTTTAAAAAATTGAATTGCCGGTCAGGATCTGAACCGGCTCCCCGCAATTGAATCCCGCAGGCAACTGTCATCGCATTCTTGTTGCACAGAAGGAAGGATACATGTTTACCGCGAAGACCGGGCTCGTTACCTTTATCTGGACCAGTGCGGATAAATTCATGTAACGGTACGCTGACAAATATCCTGAATTTTTTCCCCGCTACCCTTTCCAGATTTTCGTAAAACAGACGATGTACTTCATCAAACAGGTCTTTCTTGAGCACATACGCCGACTCGTTAGGCTGCGAGGATTCCTGCGCAGAAAGAGTAGCCGTCATTGATTTTTTTGCGCCGCCTGATGCCAGAAATGCCTTGGCTTTAAGCTCTATCGGGTCTACCAGTTTCTTCTCACGCTTCGCTTTAAAATCTTCGAATACAGACATGTCTGCCTCGCGAAAGGCTTCCATCTCTCGTTTCCTCAGATAACGAAACAGCATCACAAACACAATGATGATGCTGATAAATATGATAAACCAGGCCATAATTTTTCTTTCTCCAGTATAGCAGAGCAGCAACGCGGGATTTCTCACCATTTCACCTGGACGAAGCGCCGGGTATGATGTTTTTCACGCTGACGAAAGATGGAGCTGTTATGGGTATACGACTTGAAGGCAAGGTGGCTATCGTCACTGGCGCCGGTCAAACGCGCGGGGAAACGATCGGTAACGGTCGGGCGACTGCAATACTGTTTGCCCGGGAAGGGGCCAGGGTGATGCTGCTGGACCGTAATCTGTCTTCTGCCGAAGAAACCCTCGAAATGATTAACGATGAAGGTGGAGAATGCTTTACCTTTGAAGGTGACGTCACATCAGAGTCCGACTGTGTTGCAATGGCTGAACAATGTCATCAGCATTACGGTCAGATCGATATCCTGCAGAACAATGTCGGCATTGGCTTTCGTGACGCCGGTATCACCAAGCTGAAGGAAGAAGACTGGGATCACATAATGAATGTGAACCTTAAAAGCATGTTCCTCACCTGTAAGCATGTCGTTCCCTACATGCGCGCGAGAAAGACCGGTGCCATCGTCAATATTTCCTCCGTGGCAGCGATCGCCTCTACCGGTATGGTGGCTTACAAAACCTCGAAAGCCGGTGTCATGGCACTGACCCAGAATCTGGCGACCGGGAACGCAAGGTTCGGGATCCGTGCAAATTGTATTTTGCCGGGACTGATGAATACACCGATGGCAATAGAGGGCTTCAGTACCTCCCTTGGACAACCCCGTGAGAAAGTCATTGCCGACCGTGATGCCAGGGTTCCTCTAAATCAAAAAATGGGTACGGGCTGGGATGTTGCCTACGCCAGCCTGTTCCTGGCCAGTGATGAGGCAAAGTTTATTACCGGCGTCAACCTACCGGTAGACGGCGGGCAGAGCGTCAGAATAGGGTAATTCGCCAGAGGCGAATTACGCCTTCGCAGAGAGGGCCTCTGCCATAGATCGTAGTTAACTAATTGATATAAAAGGACTAATTTGTCTATAGCTTCAGTCTATATACGCCTGTATATACGCGGACAACCCCAGAAAACACGTTTTCCTCGATATTTGAAGAATCGAAGTTCTTGAAGCGTTCAAGCTGGTTTGTCAGTTCTTCAACCTCATATTCTTCATTCCCAAGCCAGATGGTCGATGTTGATTCTGCTAAGGCTTTTTGAGCCCCAAAACATAGGAAAACGAGATAATGATTGCATAGACAATGGGGTATCCCATGAACGCACCCAGAGGGATCGCCAGAATTTCAACGGTGACGAGGTAAGCCGTCCTATCTGTTACGCATCGATCACCATTTACATTTCGCCAGCAATTAGAACGGTCCGGCGCTTCAACCAGTTTAAATCCTGGCGGGATGTTCCTGTTATCGGGCACATACTCAGCCAGGCCGTAGCTAGCCAAACCAAGACAGCCAGCAATTACCGCACCCAAGGTCGTAAAGACGATCCATCCAGCAAAAAAGCCTTTGATTCCCTTCAAATTCATATCGATCACCGGGATGTAACAGTTGGTTGAATTTTGCCTGTTAACATCGGATATCACAAATTGCCATTATGAGGGTCAGTTAAAGCACTCGATATCGCCCATATGCTTGGTGTCAATTGTCGCAACGAATTCTTCAAAAGCCTTCACCATTGTCTCGCTAGGGCCGTCTTGCAGTGGCTGCAACTTCTTTAATAGTTGTCTACGCTGGAGAACGGTCAGGGCTTGTAGGAACTCGATCATAACGGACATGAAATCGTCGTCAGGCTCGCTCGGATTAGCAGCAGTCATGATGACGCTCCCTGCTTTCCAGCCTTTAACTCTTGCCGCGCATCTTCAACCTCTTCCTCTGCCCTGATTCTCTTGGCCCACTCCCGGACATGTTCCATGTCGATATTTAGGCAATCGGTTGGTTCGCTTACACCATGAGCTAACTGGCTACACAGTTTTGCCGTTTCCAGAACGCCGGATATGGAATCAGACAGGATCTGGTGGCACCTCCTTTCATCTGTAAAGATCGGTTGTTCACAATGGCCGTAGACCAGTTCAAGATTTGAAACCAGAGAGTCCAGACTGTAAGCCAGTGTTTTAAAGGGATCTTTCGATTCTTCATCAAACTTAAATGATTCTGATAGATTCATGATGGCTCTCCCTGCTTTTGTTCTCTATTGTCGATTTCTCGGATCTCTTGTTGGCACGATTCAACCATCGTTTGAATTACCAACAACGCATCGCTAACTATCTCATCGCTAGGACGGTCCAGTTGTGATGTACTGAAATTACCCGATAAGATAACCGTAGTGGCTCTTGTCTGGGCCAACAACGTAGAGAGTCTATCGATCGTATCAATTGAAATTACTCTTTCTGACATGGGTCAGCTCCTCTATTAATTTAAAGGAGCCTCTAACAGCAAAATAGAGGCTGGGGTGGGTTATCACTACCGTACCGAAGAACGGCGGACCCGAAGGTCCCCCACGCCCAGCCAAACTGCAGCCATAAAAAAAGACACAGGCCGTGTCTCTTTGGCCTTCGGTACAAACAGGGTGATAATCCCGGAGGCAGAATTTGCTACCTCAATAATCACTTTACCACCCCGAATTGAGATGTCTATTCGTTTTGAGGCATGGATGGTGAAAGAAAGCGCTTGCTCAGGCTTGCTCACAGGCTCTGAGAGGCTCAGACACAATATCCCCTCGCTTTCCCGAGAAAACAGCTTCAGCATCTCTTCGCCGCAATCGAGACAACGTCCGTCATGGGGGACTCCCCTGGTAAAGACAGGCTCAGCCGGGATAGATATTTCCATTCGCTTTCTCTTTTTTTTCTTGGTTCCGGAGCGTCAAATTGCCACCATGCCCAGGGCCGTGTTCCAGGTTGCCCACACTCGAACAACCATGGCAGGCATCGGATCGGCCTGGATGACTCTGTCAATTTCAAGTCAAGCTCAGACGTATACCTCCCGCTAAGCCAGAATTCCAGGATCTCATCGCGATGCGCAGTCCAGTCAGCGCGCATTTCGTCGCTAATCTCTAAAGGTCCGTTGTCAACG
>JACZXW010000035.1 GCA_022571415.1 Pseudomonadota bacterium | reverse complement strand
TTTTGCAGTCTTACGAGCAAAAGCTTCCAGTTCTTCTTTTTTCATAGTCTACCTATCCTTACCCATTGCTGGAGTTAATGATAAGCAGTTACACAGACTTTGTTACAGTCCCAAAAATGAGTAAACACATTGCTGTATTAGGAATTTTAATGCTGTCTTCGAACTTTATCGGCGTAATGCCAATTATTTCTGCAGCAGCAGCTGAAAGTGATCTGCGACTTGAAGAGGTTGTCGTTACCGCACGAAGGCGAATTGAACTTGAGCAAGAAGTTCCGATCGCCACAACGGTATTTGGTCCGTCGATGATTGAACGAGCTCGGATTGAAAGACCACAGGATTTTATTAACCTCACGTCAAACGTCAGCATCGTTGATACGGCGAATGCTGGTGATACCCAGGTTAATATCCGCGGGATCACCTCCACCCGGGACGCAGAAAGTACTTTTGCTTTCGTTGTTGATGGGGTTTTGATCACCAACCCGAACGGATTCAATCAGGAACTGTTTGACATACAGAGTATTGAAGTTCTAAAAGGTCCTCAGGGCGCACTTTACGGTCGCAATGCGGTTGCTGGTGCAATCCTGGTCAACACCAAGGCACCTTCGGACGATTTCGAAAGTAGTATCCGTATTGGCGGTGGTATCGACAATCTACGAAAAATTGGCTTCTCAATGAGCGGTCCAATCTCTGACAACGCTCGTGGCAGCCTGTCAATCATGACCCGAAAGGATGATGGTCAGTATTCGAATGAGTTTGCTGGCGGCGGTGATGTTGTAGATTTTGTCGAAGAAAAAAATGCCCGTGCTCGTCTGGTCTGGGATGTGTCAGATAACTTAACGCTCGATGCGGTCCTGAGTGTTCGTGATGTTGAAGCTGGAGCGATTAATTTTAATGCTGTCTTCGCACTGCGGGATGCGGCCGCCATCTTTGGTGATCCGACCTTGTTCAAAGATGTCAATGACCATGATTTCAAGTTCTACTTTAACGTGCCGGGAGAAAACGAACAGGAAAATACCTTCTTTTCTCTCAAAGCAGATTACGAATTGGACAATGCGTTGCTTACCGTCGTATTTTCCTACGATGAGCTTGATGAGTTCCTGTTGTCTGATGGCACCAGCGCGGCCTTTGGGTTGTACTCATTCGATTTTGGTGGTGCACCGAATCTGTCAGGACCGACAGTAGGAACAGCACAGAACGCCTGTTCGACGTCTTATCAGGCACTGCTTGCATCCGGCCGATTTGCGCCAGGCAACAATCCTCCTTTCTTTGCATTCCCTGGTGAGGTTCCCGGGCTGGCAGTAGATTTAGGTATTGCGCCATTTTACGGCATCAATGCCCTGCTATCCCCCTATACACCCAGTTCCTGTGATGGATACCAGTACCAGGAGCGAAATCAGAAGAGCAGCAGTCTCGAATTGAGGATCGCGTCGGCTGATGATTCAGCCATCAACTGGATGGGTGGTGTTTACTTTGCGCGAATTGAACGAGAGGTAGTAGTCTCATACGGGGCAGACCTGGGAGATGGTATTTTTCGCAAGAGTCCTTATGTCCAGGGAAGAACTGACCAGCTATTCTGGGATGAATTCGAAACAGATGTCTATGCGATATTTGGCCAGGTCGAATTCGAACCTGCAGAGAACCACACAATCAGCCTGTCGGGTCGTTTTGATGTAGAGGATAGAGAGGTGTCGAATAAGGTACCAAACGTAGCCTCGGCCGCAGCCTTCGGTGGAGGTGCGCCGATCAATCCTGCCTATAATGGCTCGTTCACCGATATCATTCCCGGTCGTGATGATTCATTCCAACAGTTTCAACCGAAGCTCAGCTGGCGCTGGGCATTCAACGATGATGCATCTTTATACGCGAGCTACGGCGTCGGCTTTCGAAGTGGTGGCTTTAACAATATCGGTAGTGCGGCGTTGGTTGATGGCGCTTACGCGACGATCAATACACGCCCTGCTAATTTGCGAGACGAATACGACAAGGAAGTATCGACCGCCTTTGAACTGGGGTTGAAGTCTGAATGGCTTGACAGGCGTCTGAGAATTAACGCCGCTGTCTTTCATACAGAGGTAGAGGACAGTCAGTTCTTCAATTTTCTGGCCGGGGGATTTGGAATATTACGCGTCGTGACTAACATTGATGAGGTTACGCTCCAGGGCGCTGAAATTGATGTCAAGTTATTGGTCAGCCCTAATTTTTCGATTTTTGGCTCCGTTGGTGTAGTCGACAGTGAAATCGACAAGAATACAAATCGACCTTATACGGAAGGTAACGAGGCACCGCTCACCCCTGACATGACTGCTAATCTTGGCGCGGAATGGGTTAGCCAGGTATGGACCGACGTCGACCTGGTTGCGCGTGTTGACTGGCGTTATGTGGGTGAAACCTGGTTCAGCACGGTCCAGGACGATGTGACGCTCAATGCCTTCACAGATGTTTCTCCCATCTATCAGCTCATCGGTATCGTGTTTGGTGATGTGACGCAGACGCCACCAGGCCCAGGGATTCCAGCCGGTGGAATCCTTGGCTTTGGTGCAAGCGATTACAGCAAAGGCCAGCGTGACGCATATGACACACTGAACGTTAACATCAGTTTGCAGGCGGAAAAATGGACATTATCGGTTTGGGGCAGGAATGTTCTCGACGAAAAATACCTCGAGGAGATTATTCCGGCACCTGAATTTGGTGGCTATTTTGTGCATCCTGCCAAAGGGGAAATCTTCGGTGTAGACTTTACCTACCGATTCTGAAATTTGGTTTGATCGCTGGTGCGGTCCTTAAAAACCCTGCAGGTAACTGCAGGGTTTTTAGGTTGAGTCTGTTGTCTGGCACAGACCAGTGATGAAAAGTATAATGTTACCGGTTTCAAGCAGGACACAGCAATGAGTGACAATGAACAGACAACAACTGACAATACCAGCGAAGACGGCTTCGTGGACGCAATTGCCGCCATGGCACTGGTCATCATCCCCGTGCTGGCAATCATTTTCTGGTTGTCCGGACAGTGAATCAAGCGGCTTGTCCGGCCCCTCTGGCTGGCCAGCGAATTTCCCTTCCCGACCTGGGTGCGTCAGGAATCAGTTGCACCAGCGTCAATGAGCCCAGGGCAATCACTGCCCCAACCACAAATACAGCGCCGTGATTGAATATCCAGATCAACCCGAGTGCGGCGGGTAATATAACGGCTGCGATGTGGTTGATGGTGAAGCTGATACCCGCAGTCGCCGCGATGTCAGCTGGGTCCGCGATTTTCTGAAAATAGGTTTTGATGGCGATAGCCATCGAGAAAAATAGCTGGTCGAGTATGTACAGCGCGATAGCCAGGTTGCCGTTTTCGACCAGTGCATAGCTGAGAAAAATAACAATCAACCCAGTATATTCCAGCGTCAGTGCGCGACGTTCCCCGATAAAACCGATTAAAGCCCCGATTTTAGGCGCGAACCAGATGTTAATTGCAGAATTTACCAGGATCAGCAGTACCATCTTTTCCAGGGGAAAGCCAAACTTCTGCACCAGCAGGAAACTGGCGAACACCGTAAAGATCTGCCGCCGCGCACCAGCCAGAAACGTCAGCAGGTAGTAAAGCCAATACCGTTTACGCAGGAATAAATCTTTGCGTTGTACCACATCGTCCTTGAAGTGGGGGAACGCGGCCCAGCAGTAAATGCCGATGCAGACGACAGCGCCGCCGCCAAGAGCATAAATCCATGTGTAGTTAGGTTGGAAAAACTGTAATCCGAGGTATAAGCCGCCGAGCACCACGAGCGTTGCCATTGAACGAACGCCGATGATCTTACCCAGCACTCTTGGCGCTTCGTCCTTCGTCAGCCACTGCAGGCTAAGTGATGTCTGCATGGTCTCCAGGTAATGGAATCCGACCGACATCAGGACGGTGGTGACATAAAGGCCCAGGATCGAAGAAAACACGCCGGTGGCAGCCGTACCCAGGCCGAGTAATATCAGGCTGACAATCGCCAGGCGTTGCTGGCGTACAATCAGCAGCACCCACACAACGGTGAATGCCAGGAATCCGGGTATTTCCCGAATGCTTTGCAGAAAGCCGATATCCCTGCCGGTAAACCCGGCTACTTCAACAACATAGTTATTGAGCAGGGTTTGCCAGACAGCAAACGCGATAGGACTTGCCGCGGCCAGAAAATACAGCAGTGTCTTGCGATCTTTGGTCATCAACTTCATTTACAACACCAGATATACCACCCCCAGGATGGTGAGGACAAACAGGAGGGTAAAAATAAACCCTGCAAGGATAAAGATTATCGGGTTACCCCGGGTAAAATCGCGCTCACGATTCTTGCTGCTCTGGACGCCAAGTGCTGCCGCCATCACGCTGAGAGCTACCTCAAGCGCGTTAGGAGCCTCACCCGAATCCGGGTCATCAGCCACTTGTTGATTCATATCCAGTCATCACCGTGCATTGTCCTGGTACCCTGCCCCGGAATCATCCGGCACAACGACCTTAATCAGAGGTTCACTAGAGCTCATTATTTGTATCTGAGAACCGGAGAAAGCCAGCGTTCGGCTTCAGCAACCGAAATATTTTTTCGCGTGGCATAACTTTCAACCTGGTCCTTGTCGATTTTCCCGATCCCAAAATATCTTGAATCCGGGTGTGAAAAGTAAAAACCGCTGACGGACGCAGCTGGTGTCATGGCAAAATGTTCCGTCAGGCTAATACCGGTTGCATTGGACGCGTCAAGAAGCTCAAACAGGCTCGCTTTTTCCGTGTGATCCGGGCAGGCCGGGTAACCCGGGGCAGGGCGGATGCCGGTGTATTGTTCCCTGATCAGCTCTGCATTACCGAAATGTTCGTCACCGGCGTAACCCCAGTAGTCTTTTCGTACCTGTTCGTGCATATATTCGGCCAGTGCCTCGGCGAGCCGGTCGGCCAGTGCTTTTAGGAGTATGGCGTTGTAATCATCTTTGTCCGCCTCGTAGCCTGCGGCCAGTTTTCCCACGCCGAGGCCCGCGGTTACCGCGAAGCCGCCGATATAGTCGTTCGTGTTGGTAGAAGAAGGAGCCACATAGTCAGATAAACAAAAATTTGCCTGTTTGTTGGGCTTGTCCGTCTGCTGTCTTAAATGATGTAGCCGGGTTAACACCTGGCTGCGTTTCTCATCGGTGTAAACCAGAATGTCATCTGAATCGATGCTGTTGGCTGGCCAGAAACCGATGACAGCGCTTGCTTTGATTTTTTTATTGGCGACAAGCTCGTCTAACATTGTCTTTGCGTCACGAAATAAGTCCCTTGCTGCTTCTCCGACAACAGGGTCCTGCAGAATTTTCGGGTATTTTCCTGCCAGTTCCCAGGTAATGAAAAAAGGAGTCCAGTCGATATACTCGATGAGGGATTCAAGAGGCACGTCGTCTATGATTCGGGTCCCTAAAAATTTCGGCTCTGGCGGCGTATAGACTGACCAGTCGATGTGGTGTCTGTTTTCTACTGCATTGATATAGGTAAGAGTTTTACCTTTTGGTTTTCTTTTCTTGTTGCGTTCCCTGACTTTTTCATACTCGGCACGAATTTCATTGCAAAAATCGGGTTTTAATTCATCGCTCATTAGCTTGGTGGCAACGCCTACTGCGCGGGAGGCGTCGGTCACATAGACGGTGGCATCATTGTTGTAGCAGGGTTCTATTTTTACGCTCGTGTGCGCCTTTGACGTTGTGGCGCCGCCAATTAGAAGTGGCAGGGCGATGCCTAATCGCTGCATTTCCGAGGCGACGTGCACCATCTCGTCAAGTGAAGGCGTAATGAGGCCGGAAAGGCCGATAATGTCCACATCCAGCTCGATTGCGGATTTCAGAATCTTGTCTGCAGGTACCATGACCCCGAGGTCAATGACATCATAGTTGTTGCATTGCAGGACCACGCCAACGATGTTTTTACCGATATCGTGCACGTCTCCTTTTACCGTGGCCATCAGGATCTTGCCTTTGGTGATTGCGCCCTCTCCCTTTTCCGCTTCTATAAACGGTATCAGGTGGGCCACCGCCTGTTTCATCACCCGCGCGCTTTTTACAACCTGGGGCAGGAACATCTTGCCTGCACCAAACAGGTCTCCGACATGATTCATGCCGTCCATCAGTGGCCCTTCAATGACCTGGATGGGGCGATCGAACTTCAATCTCGCTTCTTCGGTGTCTTCGACAATGAATTTGTTGATGCCCTTGACCAGCGCGTAAGACAGCCTTTCTTCTGCTGTCGCTTCGCGCCATGACAGATCCTCGACGCTGTTTTGGGTTGACTGTCCCGCGAATTGAACGGCAGCTTCCAATAACCTTTCTGTTGCATCTTCCCGTCGGTACAGGATCACATCTTCTATTCGTTCCTTTAGTTCTCCAGGTATGTCTTCATAGCTGACCAGTTGTCCCGCGTTGACAATGCCCATCGTGAGTCCGGCTTCAATCGCGTGATAGAGAAATACCGCATGAATCGCTTCGCGCACTTTGTTGTTGCCGCGAAAGGAGAAGGAGACATTGCTGATACCACCGGAAATGTTGGCGCCCGGCAGGTTTTTCTTGATATAGCGGCAACAATCAATGAAGTCTTTGCCATAGAGGTTGTGTTCTTCAATGCCAGTCGCTACGGCGAACACGTTGGGGTCAAGGATAATATCCTCCGCCGGGAATCCGACCTCGTTGACCAGAACATCATAGGATCGTTTACAGATTTCCTGTTTACGCTGCAGGTTGTCTGCCTGACCCTGTTCATCAAATGCCATGACCACCACTGCGGCACCGTATTTCATACAAAGGCGCGCCCGGGATTTGAATTCTTCTTCCCCGGACTTGAGACTGATGGAATTGACGATGGATTTTCCCTGCAGGCATTTCAATCCCGCCTCGATAATTTCCCATTTGGATGAGTCAACCATCACCGGCACGCGGCTGATGTCCGGTTCACTGGCGATCAGGTGGAGGAAGTGAATCATCGCTTCCTTTGACTCAAGCATGCCCTCATCCATGTTGATATCTATCACCTGGGCGCCGTTGTTCACCTGCTGCTGGGCAACGTGTAGTGCCTCTTCGTAATTCTCTTCACGAATGAGTCTCGCGAATTTTAGCGAACCGGTAACATTGGTTCTCTCGCCGATATTGATAAACAGGGAATCGCTTTTAATGTGGAAAGACTCCAGACCACTTAACAGGCATTCGTTGCTCTGGTCCGGGATCTTGCGAACTGGATATTTGCTTGCGATCCGGGTGAATTCGCGTATGTGCTCTATTGTCGTACCGCAACAACCGCCGATAATATTGACCAGCCCGCTTTGCAGGTAGTCTTCCATACAATCGACCATCGTTTCGACTGTCTCATCGTATTCACCAAACTCATTAGGTAAGCCCCGGTTTGGATAAGCACTGACGTAACAACTGGCAATCCTGGACATTTCTTCTATGTAGGGGCGCAGGTCACCGGCACCCAGCGCACAGTTAAAGCCTACGCTGATTGGTTTGGCGTGTTTTATGGAAGCCCAGAAAGCTTCAGTTGTCTGTCCAGACAGCAAGCGACCGCTGGCATCGGTAATGGTGCCGGAAATGATAATGGGTAATTCGATACCACGATCCTCGAACAGGCTGAGCGTGGCAAAGATCGCCGCTTTTGAATTGAGGACATCAAAAATCGTCTCAATCAGAATGATATCGACACCGCCATCAACCAGGCCGCGTATTGCTTCGGTATAGTCATCAACCAGTTCATCGAAGGTGATATTGCGAAAGCCGGGATTGTCAACATCGGGAGATAAGCTCGCGGATCTGGTCGTGGGTCCAATGGCACCGGCCACAAACCGGGGTTTCGCCGGATTTTCAAGGGTGACCTCCCTGGCCGCCGCCTTGGCTATCCGCGCTGCCTCGACATTCATCTCATAAACCAGGTGCTGGGCACCAAAGTCAGACTGGGATACACCGTTTGCGGTGAAGGTATTGGTTCCAATGATGTCGGCGCCGGCGTGAAGATAGTCCAGGTGAATCCCCTTGACGACTTCCGGTAAGCTGAGAACAAGGATATCGTTATTGCCCTTGAGGTCTACAGGATGGTCCTTGAACCGTTCGCCGCGATACTCCGCTTCCGTCAGGCGCAGGTCCTGGATGGCTGTTCCCATGGCGCCATCCTTCACCAGTATTCTCTGCTGCAATTGTTGTGCGAGTAGATTGGTAGGGGCGACGACGCTCATTCTGATGGGTAGTATCGGGTTGGCCGCTAGTCTATCAGTATCGTTAACGACAGAATTTGAAGATCTTTGCTGCTGTGTATGAAACTGCCTCATGTTTCGGGACGGGGATAAACCCATATAAATTAAGGGGTTATAGCGTCTTATGCTGATGGCTACATGGTAAGATCGGCAGCTTTCAAGTAAACTTCTATTATTAGCTTTAACCATCTGGAAAGACCCATGGTCGAAATCACAGCGCCTGCACAAGATTACCTGCTGGAGCTCCTGGCGAAGCAGGAAGGTGATGGTGTTTGTATTCGTATTTTCATCTCAGATCCAGGAACGCCCATGGCTGAAACCTGTATCGCTTACTGCCAGCCAGGCGAAGAGCAGGCCGATGATGAGCGGGTTGAATATGAAAAGTTTACCTGCTGGATAGACGCCCGCAGCAAAAAATTCCTGGAAGATGCGGTGGTTGATTACTCGGCAGATCGAATGGGCGGTCAGCTGACGATCAAAGCACCAAATTCCAAAGTACCACAGGTGTCTGAAGACAGTCCCCTGGAGGATCGAATTAATTACATTCTGCACAGCCAGGTAAATCCATCACTTGCTTCTCACGGTGGCATGGTGAACCTTGTGGAAGTCGTTGATGAGGAGATTGCAGTCCTGCAATTTGGAGGCGGTTGCCAGGGTTGCGGGATGGTCGATGTAACCCTGAAAGACGGGGTCGAAAAAACTCTGCTGGAACAGCTCCCGCAGCTCAAAGCCATCCGTGATGTGACCGATCACACCAATACCGAGAACGCATACTACTAGTTAGCTATGCCGCAGGCTCAGGCGATTTTTTCGATAACCTGATTTCCAGCCGGTATCTGTCGTCCTGGGAGTACGTCCTTCACCTTTTCGCGCAGATTATGAATCATGGTGACGGTCGTCTTCCAATCGACACACGCATCGGTCACCGAAACTCCATATTGCAGGTCATCAAGATTTTCCGGTATGGATTGATTGCCCCAGCCAATATTGCTCTCCACCATCAGGCCGATAATTGACTCATTACCTTCCAGTATCTGGTTACCCACATTGTTCATGACCAGTTGCTGTAACCCTGGATCCTTATCGGAATTTGCGTGGCTGCAATCAATCATAATGTTCGCTGCAACGCCCGCTTCATGTAACTGCTGCTCACAGATGGACACGCTGACGGAATCGTAGTTGGGTCTGCCGCCGCCGCCGCGAAGTACAATATGTGCATGGCTGTTACCCCGGGTATGAATAACTGCGACCTCACCCTGGTGATTGATGCCAAGGAAGCGGTGTGGCGCAGAGACTGATTTCAAGGCATTGATGGCGACTTCCAATCCACCATCGGTGCCATTTTTAAAGCCGACAGCCGATGACAGACCGCTGGCCATTTCCCTGTGGGTTTGTGATTCGGCCGTGCGCGCGCCGATGGCGCTCCAGCTGATCATGTCCTGCAGATATTGCGGAGAAACAGGGTCCAGTGCTTCCGTCGAAGTGGCGAGTCCCATGTCTGCAAGATCAACCAGCAGTTTGCGACCCAGGTGTAGACCCTCGGCAATATTGAAGGAATCATCCATGTGCGGATCGTTGATGAATCCTTTCCAGCCAACAGTAGTGCGTGGCTTTTCAAAATAAACTCGCATGACAAGCAGCAAGGTGTCAGAGACATCATCTGCCAAGGACTTGAGTCGGGCGGCGTAATCCATGGCTGCACTGATATCATGAATGGAGCATGGACCAATGATAATAATCAACCTCGGGTCTTCCCTTGCCAGTATTCTCTTGATCGCCAGACGACCAGCTGAAACAGCCGCCAGCGCCTGGTCGGTAGCAGGGATTTCTTCCTTCAACTTAGTTGGATTGATCAGGGTTTCTTCGCTTAGCACGTTGATATCGTCCACTTTTAGTTCAGTCATCTTCCTTTCCTGCCTCTGTTGTTTCGCCTGCCACCATCCCTGCTCAGCCTGTCCATGGGAAGGCTGGTAACAGGGATCCAGGTCTTCGTATCTGCCAGTAATCTATCAGCAGCAAAAAAAAACCCCGATTGCTTCCGCCTATCGGGGTTCCCTTGTAGGCGGATCAGCCGCCCGAATGTTTTACGAGCGATCTAGTTATGGACGTAATAGTAGTAGCCCAGCCAAAATCCATTCGTTGCCATTGCAGCGAACATTTCAGCCGAGCTTATAAAAAATTTATTGTCAGAAATTTTCATCGCCGTAAGCATAACTTCAAGCTTGTTAAACGCAAGTCTTTTTTAATTGCTGACACTGTCGAAACTTTGTTCATCCACTAACGTTCCCGTAGAGTCTCGTTGGGGTCGTTCTTAACTCTGATAGTAACGAATTCAGAGATGTTGAATTCGTTTATTCAGAGCTGTCGAAGTAGCTCATCTGCCTCGGGAACTAGGTTGAAATGAAGCGCGAAGTCGCCAGGGATAATGACCAGTGGGTTATCATCCACAACATTAGATATAACATATAAGCTATTGAATTTATTGTTCTTTGGTGCTGTACTGACGCCATGAATGAGCATGATCTAGAATCTGCATTAGATCCGGAGTTAGTCAACCGATTTAAGGATCGCATCGGTCTCTATCACTTGTCCCAGCGGGTCCTGCGCGAGACCGAAACCTTCCGTGACCCCTTTCGGCACAGGGATCTGGAGGATTTTCTGCCGGTGGACATCATCCTTGAGTGGCTGTTGCGGCTGTTACGACTGAAGTCGCGGGGCGTCGCCAACTCGCTGGCCTTTGAAATCACTGAGAATGTCGTTTATTTTGAGCGGTTACCCGAAGCTTTTACAGGATTTCGGCTGCTGCACCTGACAGATCTGCACCTGGGCGGTAACACCGCGCTGGTACCAACACTATTGCTGGCGCTGGATGGACTTGAATATGACTTGTGTATATTCACCGGCGACTATAGTCTCGATTATTCCGATTCGCCTGCACTAAAACCTGCGATGCAGCAACTTCGGGACGCCATCAGTACCGACATCCTTGCGGTATTGGGTAATCATGATTCCATCTTCATGGTGCCCTGGATGGAAGATATGGGTATCAGGGTCTTATTGAACGAATCCGTATCAATCAAGCGGGCATCATCTTCAATCGTTATTTCCGGAGTGGACGACTATCATCGGTTTCGATTATCAAACCTGGAGAAGGCGCTGGCTGGGACAGCGGGAAAGCTGGTGCTTCTGCTCAATCATAGCCCGGAGCAGTATCGCCACGCTGCCTATGCAGGTGTTGACCTCTATCTCGCGGGCCACACCCATGGCGGACAGATTTGTCTGCCCAACGGCTTCGCACCAAAACTGAATATTGAATGTGGCCGCCAGGTCGGCAAGGGCAGCTGGCAGTTCAAGCAGATGCAAGGCTATACCAGCCGGGGTGTTGGCACAGCACTGGTCAACGTGAGATTCAACTGCCCGCCGGAGATTGTCATCCATGAGCTTCGAGGCGGTGCGCCCCCGTCAATTTGACTTTGACCGGACCATCTATACCATTCGCTATTTTTTCCTGCGGAACAATAATTCTTGGATTATGACCTCACCACACTAGTCATTCTGCTGGTTGCCGGATGGTTCGGTGGATTTATAAACACTATCGCTGGTGGTGGTTCAATGTTGACCTTGCCCGCGCTGATGATGCTGGGGCTGCCTGCGGATATCGCCAATGCGACCAACCGCGTGGGTGTTTTTCTGCAATCGGTCACCAGCGCGAAGGGCTTTCGCGACCATGATCGACTCGATTCCTCTGCGGTGGGTCCAATGCTGGTGCCAACCTTGGTCGGGGCCCTCATCGGATCCCTAGGGGCATCCTATTTGCCTGTCTGGTTGCTCAAGCCAACTCTGCTGGGTTCCATGGTGTTAATGGCGGTTATTATGCTGGTTCGACCCGATACGCTGAGTCCACCAGAGGGGACACCGGTCAGAAAACTTAAAGATACACCCGTTGCGATAGCGGGCTTGTTTCTGGCGGGCATCTATGGAGGATTTGTGCAGGCCGGGGTCGGGTTTATTCTGATTGCCGCTCTTGCAGGCGGTTTGCGTTATGACCTGGTGCGCACCAACGCATTGAAAACGGTTTGCACAGGTGTTTTTAGCGGTGTTGCGCTCCTGGTATTTGTATTTCGAGACCAGGTATCCTGGATTCCCGGCTTGATACTGGCGGTGGGAACCGTCACTGGCGCCATGGTCAGCGTTCGATTCGCCATCAACGTCAGTCAAAACACGTTAAAATGGTTGCTGCTTGTCATGGTGTCGATCACCTGCGGCGCCGCTATGCTGACCTAGCCCGGACTAGGGACAGCTGGCACAAGAACTGCGTTCAAAAATTGTACTAAGAAGAATCGTTAATGAATGAAACTGTAACAAAGTACCCCGCGAATTTTATCCGCAACATCATTGAACAGGATGTTGCTGAGGGCAAGAACAGTGGCCAGGTGGTTACCCGGTTCCCACCTGAACCTAACGGCTATCTGCATATCGGACATGCGAAGGCGATCTGCCTGAATTTCGGCATGGCGCAGGATTTTGGCGGATTTACGTATTTACGGTTTGATGACACAAACCCGCTGAAAGAAAATGCTGAGTATATTGAAGCCATCAAGCGTGATGTCGCATGGTTAGGGTTTAAATGGCATGAAGTGCGCAACGCATCGGATTATTTCGAACAACTGCACCAGTTTGCGCTGCAGTTCATCGATGAAGGCAAGGCATACGTTGATTCCCTTAGCGCAGAAGAGATCAGGACTTACCGCGGGACGCTGACGGAACCCGGTAAAAACAGTCCCCACCGGAATCGATCGGTGGAAGAAAACCTGGACCTGTTCAGACGCATGCGAGCGGGTGAGTTTGCGGATGGCGAGCATGTATTGCGGTTAAAAATTGATATGGCATCGCCCAATATCAACATGCGTGACCCCGTCATCTATCGTATTCTCCACGCAGAACATCACCAGACGAGTGATGCCTGGTGTATCTATCCCATGTATGACTATGCGCACTGCCTGTCAGATTCACTCGAAGGGATTACGCACTCCTTGTGCGACATCGGATTTGAGGACCATAGACCGCTCTACGACTGGATACTTGATGAGGTTGCGATAAATGCGCATCCTCAGCAAATCGAATTTTCCAGATTGAATCTGCAATACACGGTGCTGAGCAAGCGTAAGCTGAAACTGCTGGTGGAAGAAGCCCTGGTAGATGGCTGGGATGATCCTCGATTGCCGACCATTGCGGGACTGCGTCGTCGCGGTTATACCCCTGGCGCTATACGTGACTTCTGTCGTCGAATCGGTGTCACCAAAAGTAAGAATAATGTCGAGCTGGCATTCCTTGAGAATTGCCTGCGCGAGGACCTGGAAGGTACAGCCCATCGCGTCATGGGCGTGATCGACCCGATTAAAGTAGTCATCACCAATTATGCACAGGGGCGGGTTGAGGATCTTAAGGTAGCCAATCACCCCAAAGATGAAACCCTGGGAACCAGGTCAGTACCCTTTACCCGGGAACTCTATATTGACAGGGCGGACTTTCGCGAAGAAGCCAACCGCAAATATAAACGCCTGGTTGCAGGTGGTGAGGTTCGACTTCGCAATGCCTATGTCATCAGGGCCGATGAAGTGATCAAAGATAGCCGCGGTGAAATTGAAGAAATTCAATGTACCTATGATCCCGATACACTCGGTAAAAACCCCGAAGGACGTAAGGTGAGAGGCGTTGTGCACTGGGTCTCTGCCACACAGTGCCACGGGGCAGAAATCAGGTTGTATGAACCTCTGTTTACGGTCGATTTTCCGGATGCCTCGGATCAGGATTACCATGATCTGATCAATCCTAATTCTCTGACGATCAAACAAGGTTTTGTGGAACAGAGCCTTGAATCTGCGATCGTGGGGCAGCAGTTACAATTTGAGAGGGAAGGCTATTTCTGTTTAGACAGTAAACTTTCTTCGCCGGACAAGTTGGTTTTTAATCGCATTGTTAGCTTACGGGACACCTGGGCGAAGATTGAAAGTCGCCAGTAGACGCGGCTGATGCGCATCACCCTTCTTGCCAGCAACGATTTACCGAGCAACTATGCGCTTAATCTGCTCGTTAAAGATCTCTCCGTACATGATCTGACTCTCTTCCTTTCCGACAGGGTTGGCAAACCCACCAGTCACCCCCAAGCCTTGAAAGATCTCGAACGTTTCGAACAGACCTTAACCGCCAGTCATGCTTTCGAGCCTCGTCGTTCCTGCGAAGGCAGGCATCGACAAACCAATAACGCCTTGATCAGTTTTGACGAGTTGGCACTAAATACCGGCGGAATAATCCGAACCTTGAATTCGATTAACGCCCCAGATGAGCTCGATGTTTTCAGGCGAAGCCAGCCTGACCTGGTCATCTCCGTTCGCTACGGCGTAATACTCAAAGATGAGGTGATCTCGGTTCCACCGTTCGGCGTGCTCAACCTGCACTCCGGGCTGCTGCCCGATTACAAGGGCGTAATGGCGACCTTCAGAGCCATGTTAAATGGGGAGGAGGTTATCGGTACGACGTTGCACTACATCCGTGATAGTTCAATCGACACAGGTCCTGTGATCGGTACGACCCGTTTACCAGTTGATCGGCGGAGGTCTTATCTCTGGCATGTACTTAATCTGTACACTGATGGATGTAAGCTGGTTGTTGATACCGTCAATTTGATTTCAACTGGTCTTTCTGTCGACACCACAGATCAATCCCGGGCGGGTAAATATTATTCTTTTCCCACGGGAGAGGATCTCGAGGTTTTCAGGAAAACCGGGCTAAAATTATTCGACGGAGAGGAGATTAATGAGTTTGCGGAACTTTTTATTATTCCTGTAGAAGAGAATAGCTGACCATGGCAGTGGAGATCGAGGATGTTATAGCGGCTCAAGCGAGGATATCGCCCTATATTCACAAAACACCAGTGATGCAAAGCGAGCGCCTTAATGAACTTGTTGGGTGTAATCTCTTTTTCAAGTGTGAAAACCTGCAAAAAGCAGGGGCATTTAAGTCCCGTGGCGCCGTCAACGCGGTGTTTTCGCTGTCAGACAAACAGGCGAAAAACGGAGTGGCAACACATTCATCCGGAAATCACGGCGCAGCGCTGGCGCGGGCGGCTAAGCTACGCGGCATCAGCTCAACCATCGTTGTGCCGAGTGATGCAAAGCAGGTAAAGAAGGCAGCCATTCTCAGCTATGGTGCGCAGATTATTGAGTGCGAACCGACATTGGCGGCAAGGATAGATACATTGGAGCGTGTAGTTCGGGATACTGGCGCTCACTTTGTTCATCCCTATGATGATGACCTGATCATCTCTGGCCAGGGAACTGCCGCTCTCGAGTTGTTTGAACAGGTGGAATCACTCGATTCACTTGTTGTACCCGTGGGGGGAGGCGGATTGCTGGCGGGTTCGGCGACCGTCGCCTATCCCGTGATCAAGGTGTATGCCGCAGAACCTGAGATGGCGGATGATGCCTATCGGTCACTAAAGACCGGTGAACTGGTGACCCGGCACATCCCCAGGACGCTCTGTGACGGCCTGCAGACAACGGTGGGGATACGAAACTTTGCCATCATGCAAGACAAGGTCAGCGATGTTTTGCTGGTCTCGGAAGAGGAAATCATCAATGCCATGCGCCTGTTGTGGACACGTCTTAAACAGGTTATTGAGCCGTCATCAGCGGTCACGCTCGCAGCCGTATTGCGCAACCAGGAGACATTTTCAGGACAGAGAGTTGGCTTGATCCTGACCGGCGGGAATGTCGATCCCGACGATCTGCCTTTCAGCCCAGGTCAGCAATCAGAGCCTCGTAACTCGCGTAACCAATTGTCCTGGTAATTTCTCTTTCCCAGATCTCATGCAGCCCGTCCTTTACTTCCTGACTGAGGCTGCCGCCGACTTTCCCCAGGCGTACTTTGCTGCTGTCACTGCCTTCCGGAATACCCGCCTTTTCTTCGCTCAAGGTTCTCATCAACACATCATCGAATCGATCCTTGTGCTTTAACATAAAGTCGAGGGAAGCATGTTTTTCGGTGAGGTCGAGGAGTTCTTCATCCAGTTCAACTTCAATAAATTTGGCGATGCGTTTTATTGCTCCCCTGATATCAGTTTTCATGTGTTCGTAGGCTAGAAACAGAACATCCGGATCGTTACGCCGGTACCACCATGAGAGCAGGTGTTTCCAGTATTCCCCTGATTTAAAGAAACGATTCCTGGCAAGGTCTTCCAGGGTCACGGCGCCAGGTTCAAGGAACCAGCCCTCCATAAATTTATGGATTGAAATCAGGGCATCGCCCGGATTTCGGACTGAATTGATATAGCGCCCACCTTTTGGAATCGCGTTGGCGTCCAGGTGACTTTTAAAGGCTCGCGGTTCTGCTTTTTGAGGTGCGTCGAGATCAATACCCAAAGCAGGACTTGTCTCGATCCAGGGAACGACCCTCGATATGTCATCAAAGTCCATATCACCGCGAGTGCGAAGTGTATGTACAATTTGCTGAAGCCAGGTGGTTCCGCATTTTGCGTAGGGAGTGATCACTATATCCGTCGGCTGAAGTTTAAATTTCATGGCCTGGGCAAAGTTTTCTTCGGTGAACAGTTTTGCTTGCCTTTCATCCATTTCTGCGAGCGAGGTCGCCCGGGTTTTTGCAGGGGTTTTGTTCATCGTTTTTTCTACTTCAGAGAATTTTGTTTTTGTGATCGGCCCAGTATCGATCCCTCAGTTGTCGTTTGTACAATTTACCTGTGGGCAGACGTGGTAATTCTTCTTCGAAATCAATTGATCTTGGGCACTTTTGCCGCGACAGATGCTGCATGCAAAAATCCATGAGTTCCTGCGCCAGTTCATCATCAGGTTCAATATCCGGCATGGGTTGAATCAGTGCCTTGACCTCTTCACCGAGATCGATATTCGGTACGCCAAATACTGCGGCGTCAGCCACCTTGGGATGGGTAATCAGCAGGTTTTCAGTTTCCTGGGGATAGATGTTCACTCCGCCTGAGATAATCATGAAGGTCGCGCGATCTGTCAGGTAAAGATAACCATCCTCATCAACATAACCTATATCGCCCACGGTACTCATGGTGCCGTCTGCCGACCTGGCTTCTTTAGTTTTCTCCTCATCATTGAAATAAGAAAATTCTGTGGCGGTTTTAAACCAGATTTCTCCCGGTATTCCGGTTGCCGAGGGTTTTCCGTCATCATCGAGGATTTGCAGTTCGCCCAACAGCACCTTGCCAACTGTTCCGCTGTGAGCAAGCCATTCCTCGCTGGTACAGGCGGTGAAACCGAACCCTTCAGTCGCACCATAGTATTCGTAAATAATCGGACCCCACCAGTTGATCATGTCTTCTTTAACCTGGATTGGGCAGGGGGCGGCAGCATGTATTGCGATCTCGAGCGAAGACACATCGGCGCTGGCACGGATTTCCTCCGGCAATTTCAGCATGCGACTGAACATGGTGGGTACCAGCTGACTATGGGTAATCTCGTATCTCTTGATCAGGTTCAGGTATTCCTCGGCATCGAAGCGTTCCATAATGATGGAGGTGCCCCCGCACCGAATCGTCAGGCCAACAGCGGCTTGAGGTGCCGAGTGATACAAAGGGGCGGGTGACAAATAGATCATCCCCTCCCGGTATTGCCATACGTCGTGCAGAAAGTCGAAAATCGGCAAAGGCTCGCCTGGGGGAACTTCCGGTAAGGGCCGAAGTATTCCCTTCGGGCGACCCGTCGTACCGGAGGAATACAGCATGCTGGTACCGAGACACTCATCTGCCACAGGCGTGGTGGGCAATTGGTCAATGGCCTGTTGGTAATTGATGAATTGTTCGGTGTCTCCATCTCCATCGACCACGAGGCAGAGGGAAACCTTCGGACATTCGGTGAGCGCCTGTTCCACCAGGGGCAGCTTCTCCACTGACGTAATCATTACTTTTGATTCACTGTTGTTGATGATGTAAATAAGCTCCTCAGCGGTGAGATAGGAATTAATGCAGGTGTAGTAGAGTCCGGATCGCTCTCCGGCGCCGCAGATCTCCAGGTAACGGATATGGTTCTCCATAAAGATGGCGTAGTGATCCAGCCGAGTAAGGCCATGGTCTCTCAGCAAGTGAGCCAGCTGGTTGGTTCGCCGGTCGAATTCGGCATAGGTCAATGACTCTCCCGAGCCAGCCATGATTAATAACGGTTGATCGGCTTTTTCTTCTGCGTATCTGCCTGCATACATATTACATTTCTCCCTGCATCCACCAATATGACTAATGTACGTATTTTGTCCCGTTTGAACAACGTATCATCTCCCTGTCGTGTCTAGACAAGGTGTAACCGATGAAAAAAGAAGTACCGGGAACTTACTGATTTAGCGCAGATTTAGTATATTTAAAGAAAAACATCAATCAGGCAGCTTGTGAAAAGACCTCGTTCGACAAGATTCCAGCGTTGCATGCATAGATGAATTCAACGACGTTACCCGTTATGGCAGATAGCCGCGCGCTTCGCCTGGCTGGGTTCGCAGGTCTTTATGCTGCCCAGGGACTTCCCTGGGGCCTGTTCATGGTTGCCTTGCCTACCTGGCTGGCGTCCCAGGGTCATTCCAGTGCCGAGGTGGGGATTTTCCTGGCGACAGTCAGTTTCCCCTGGACCCTGAAACTCCTGGCGGGTCCCATCATGGATCGATTTTCCTTTCTGGCAATGGGTCGCCGCCGTCCCTGGGTTCTGGGCGCACAGCTGGGAATTCTGGTGGGGTGTCTCGTGCTTTCGCTGGGAATTGATGATTTCGCCTGGATATTGGCGGTCGGATTCGGTATTAATTTTTGCGCTGCCTGGCAGGATGTCGCGGTGGATGGTCTCGCCATCGACGTGCTGCCGGAAAACGAACGGGCCCAGACCAATGCGTTTATGTTCGGCGGTCAGACCCTGGGAATTTCCAGCGCTTCTGCCGGAGGTGCTTGGTTACTGGCAAATTATGGGCTCTCCAGCGCAGCCTGGGTGATGGCTTTGTGTGTTGCCCTGATTGCCTGCATTCCTCTCCTGTTCAGGGAACGGCAGGGAGAAAGATTGTTGCCCTGGACAGAGGGAGAAGCACTGCCACGATCGTATGCATTGCAGGAGACAGAGTGGGGCAAGATATTTGGCAATCTTTTCAAGGTCTTGATCCTGCCCATGAGTCTGTTGCTGATTGTCGTCAAATTTGGTGACCGGGTAGCGGCAGGTATTTTTGGTGCCGCGATGCCGGTGTTAACCACCCAGGAACTGGGATTTTCATCTACTTTTTATCCTGAATGGATGGCGATAGCAGGTATCGTCGCGGCCGTGTTTGGTGTCATCATTGCACCCTTCATCGATCGGGTCACGGCGCAGCGTGCTTTGTTCTGGGGCCTGTCGTTCAAAATCCTGGTCATTAGTGCTGGCGCACTGCTGGTTGACTATTGGGTTAATCCGAATGTATTGGTTATTCTATTTTTCATCTACGCCTTTGCAAGCCAGTGGCTGACTATCGCCTCTATCTCTTTGTTCATGAATCTTTGTGCCACAAAAATTGCAGCCTCCCAGTTTGCGGTTTATATGGCCATGTCAAATCTTGCGCTATCTGTTGGTTCCGCGCTGATTGGTCCGCTGGATGCGATTCTGGAATTCCATGAGATTTTCTATGTTATCGCGGCGATTGATCTTGCCATGCTGGGTCTCCTGGTATTTTTCAACCTGGAGAAACACAAGGTTCGCCTCAACGCCATTGTTGGTAACCAGGGCGAATGAACCCGCCCGGCCTAGGCGGCTTTGGTTGTTGAAAAGGGCGTCACACAAGCAAGTATCACCAGCACCGTAGCAGCGCTATGTAGAAGTTGTCATGACGGTTCTAAGGTTGGTGGCTGTATAGACCTTAACGCCGTCTACCGACAGAATTGCATCAGCTATCCCCATTTTGAGTCGTTGATCGAGAACCCTTTTTATATGAAGTTCGTAGACTATTTTCTTCGCCGAAGGCAACACAGTTCCGTCAAATTTAATCTCTCCGCCCCTGGCGCGGCCTCTGCCTTGAAAGCCTTTCCATCCGAGGAAAAACCCTAGCAGCTGCCACATGGCATCCAGCCCTAAACAACCTGGCATCACCGGATCACCCTCAAAATGACAGTCAAAAAACCAGAGTTCAGGCGTAATATCCAGTTCGGCGATCACCTCTCCTTTCCCGTAGGGACCAGTATCCTCAGTGATTTTAATGATGCGATCCATCATCAGCATAGGTGGCAAAGGTAGTTGGGCATTGCCTGGACCGAACAGGTTACCGTGAGCACACTCGATGAGTTCTTCATGACTATAAGAAGATTGTCTGATCATTTAGGGTAAATCCCTGTTATGAAAAATATTTGAATAAGCCTGCTGATACTACACAAGTGGAAGAGTAATTAGTCGATGACTTCCTTCGCGATGGAAGTCAGTTTCTCAACAAGATCAGGGCCGGCCATCAGTATCACCACCGCTCGATGCACGCCGACCTCCTCTAACTGATCCAAAAATTCTTTCCCGCCTGTTCCGGGCCACATGCATGTAATCTCGATTTCACTCATATCGCGACCAATGGCATCGCATGCCTTGCGCAGGTTTTCAAGATGCCCCTTTATTTCTGCCGGGTCCCCTGCAGGGGCATACCAGCCATTACCATGTTTCGCGATACGTTCGAAAATTTTACCCTTAACGCCACCCATCACCAGAGGCAGTGGGTTCTGCACAGGCAACGGGTAACTCTTAAAGCCGTGCCAGGAGATGAAATCACTTTCGTGTTCGACGACTTCGCCTGACCAGACCTTACGCATCGCTTCAACATAGTCATCAAATCTGGCGCCCCGTCGGGCAAAGGGGACGCCCAGGGCATCGAATTCCTCCTTGAGCCAGCCGATGCCAATCCCCAGCATAAATCTGCCGCTGGAAACAAAATCGAGGCTGGCAGCCTGTTTCGCCATGTAGAGAGGATTAGCCTGGGATAAAATATTGACGCCCGTGCCCAGACGAATGGTCTTGGTTGAAGCTGCGACCGCGGCGAGGGCGATCAGCGGGTCAATAAAATTAGTTTCAGGAGTTGCACCCATTTTCCCGGAAGCGTCATAGGGATACTTCGACTCATAGTCAACAGGCACGATGACATGCTCAAAAGTCCAAACGGATTCATAGCCAAGCGATTCTGCCAGCTGCGCTAACTGAACGACTTCGTCAAGGCTCTGCACGCCAATGTTGATAGGGATAATTCCGAGTTTCATGACGTTCTCCGTTGTTGGATGCTGTTATGTGCAGCGATAAATTAGGTAGGCGCTGTTAGTGATTCAAATGGATAAGTTAGCATACTCATTGCCACTTTTGTGATCTCCCTGCGACGCTTTCGGATCACTTCCATTGGCGGACTAGTGGTGGTAGTAGTTGGAGCAGGTCGAACTGATTGGGGTGGCCTGATCGCGCCTTCCGGATAGAGCAGAATCGGCCGATAGCCGACATTGAGCATGGTGAAGTGAGGTATTAATCGCCGTCGCGAGCCGTCATCTCAAGTTCATGCAACTCCTCAACGACCGACTTAAAAGATTCGAGTGCCTTGTCGTACTTCTCATCTTCTTCCAGATTCTCACCGAAGCTATAGCCTTCGGGCACCTGGGAGTAAGGGCCGCGTTTCAACTCGTCGAGATGTGCGATCAGCTCACCTTGACGGCGTCTTTGTTTGAGGGTCATTTTCCACATGTCGGCATGCTAACACCTGTGCCAGCACAACATCTTGGCTTTATCACCAGCAAAATCGAGATTACATCGATCGCCTGAACCCGGGCTAGTCACTACCAATTATCTTTGTTACTTCTCCAGGCTCGGGGAAGCGATTGGTTTTGTACTTTGAATAAATCAGGCTAGCGTCTAGGAGTACGTCAAAAATTCCGTTTCCCTCGGCGAACAGTTCTGCCTCGACCTCGAAGTTTTCTTTAAGCTCAGCAGCCAAACTGACCGCTTCTGGCTTGTAGTCTCATTGGGCGCAGTAGTGTATTTCTATCTTCATTTGGCTCTCTTGTATGTAGGGAGGTTCTTCACAGGCCAGGAAAGACATGATTTGACCGGGAATGACAACACCAAGTCTATCGCTTTTTGATTTTTCTACCAACCACGAGCCAGAGAGGGTCTGCATTCCGGGGTGATCTGTCGATAATCTCGATATCAGTGATCAGCAGGGTCTGTTCCATATATCCTGATACCAGTCGACACCGTTCGGCTGGCGTAAGCACCTTGAATGCATAAATTGCCTTTGTTGGAAACAAACGGTGCGACATGGCAACGATACATTTGCCGCCCGGAGTCAGGACTCTTGCTATCTCGGAGAATACTTCCAAAGGTTTGATGAGGTATTGGATAGAGACGATGATCATCGCTGCATCGTAGCTGCCATCAGCATAGGGCAGGCGAGGGGTTGTGTTTAGATTCTGCACCATGAAGTCGTCCAATCTGGGATTGCTGGCCAGTTCTTCCTTGTTCATTCCAAGACCCGATACCTGCCGGTAACCTATCTCGCTGGGAAGATGTGAAAT
>JACZXW010000128.1 GCA_022571415.1 Pseudomonadota bacterium | reverse complement strand
AGCTGGAACACCGGTCGCGATGCAGATAGCCTGAACGGCCGGATCGGAACTGCCAGCACTCTCAGCTGCACAGGGGTCAGTAGATCCAGGGAAGTTTTCACCTTGAGGCGAGAACAACTCACCGATACCGGGTGCCCGTATAGCCGTATTGAAACTGGCGCGGAAACGAACCTGGTCAATCGGTGCCCAGGAACCGGCAACCTTATAGCTGCTGACGTTACCAGCGGTTGAGTAGTCGGACTGACGATAGGCAAGCTCAAGATCCAGTGAATGTACCATAGGCGCGTCATTCAATAACGGCAGATACAGCTCACCGTAGAACGAAGTTACAGTGGTACGGCCACCTGTTGCGGGTGAGCCGTTAAATCCTGCGATGTTACCTGATGCAAGATCCTGGGAAGGACGGAAGTCGAAGCTGTTGCCGATATGTTCATAACCTATTGCGGCGGCCGCTGAACCGCCAGGCAATTCAAACAGGTCACCGGTAAAGGTAATGCTGTAGATCTCCTGGTCAAAATTCACGGCGGCAACAACAGCAGTTCGAAGGAAGGCAGCACCCTCAGCAGAAATATTCCCTTGACCGAAGATATTGATGGGTGAACATGGGACCGTTGCGCCACTCGAAGATGGATCTGCACAGGTGCCTCCGGTGGGATCCGATAAATCAAGCAGCAGCGCCTGGGCGAAGCGGTCCCTGCTCACGTTGCCGAGCTGTTCCTCCGCCCGTGTGACCTGTCCGGTTTGCAAGTAAGCGTCGTAGCTCCAGGAGCTCTCACCGATGTCACCCCGAACACCCAACTGGAACTGCCAGCTTTGATAGCGGTTGTTAGATGTACGTGGACCGACTTCCAGCAAACGACGGCGGACAAAGAAACTTGCCTCGTCATCGATGCCGTCTCCGTCGGAATCCACGCCCAGTCCGTGGGCATCACTAAGTACCTGTTGCGATAATGCGGTCAGGAAAGGATTTCCATCGAGTGTAATTATACTACCACTCTCGAAAATAGGCGTTGGCGCCAACTCCTGCGGTACGAAACTGGCCGTAAACATTATGCGGCCATAGACCTCAGCGCCTTCAGTGACTTCATAGCGACCCAGTACGGTTGCTTGGTAGCGTTCCTGGGGCAGTTGCAAATAGTTGACTGGTGCGTAGTTGTAGAAATCATTGACCGCGCCACTGGTCACAAAGGGTCTGATGTTTCCGTCGGGATCAAACACGACTCCAAAGGAATCGGGAGAAAAATCACCCAGTGGGCCAGAGAAGATAGACGTACCCGGGACGCCGGTAGAGCCACCTGGCTCAAGGCCCGTATGATCGCTGTTGTCGAAGAGAGCAACTTCCGAAAAGCTACGATCACCCTGGAACAATGCTTTGCGCTCCACCCAGCTGACATTAAAGACAACGTTGCCTCTCCCATCGCCGGAGTTGACACCGAGGGTGAGATCTGCACTATGAATTTCTGCGTCGGAATCTTGCGTTTGTTCGGAGCCAATGCTAAACGCGACGCCTTCAAAATCATCCTTGAGGATAAAGTTGATGACACCAGCCACAGCGTCCGAACCATAGATAGCAGATGCACCACCGGAAAGTACCTCGACCCTTTCGATAAGCGCGGTTGGAATATTGTTGATATCAACCGTACCATTCGCTCCGGTCGTGTTTGCCCTGGTACCATTGATCAGAACCAGCGTTCTGACTGCTCCCAGTCCACGCAGATTAACAGTTGCGGTTCCGTTACCGGGGTTGTTAGAAGTACGGTCTAACCCGGGTATCACCTGTGGCATTGTGTTTAATAGAGACTCGGTATTAACAGTACCGGTCAGGTCAAATTGCTCAGAACTGATGGTTGCTATAGGCGCATTCGACGTAAAATCCTGTCGCTTAATGCGTGAACCCGTTACTACAACCTCTTCTATCAGACTCTCATCGGCCGCGTAAGCGACATTGGTGAGAATGCCTGATGCAGATGCGACCCCAAGCGCGGCCGCTACAGCCAATGATAATGGCTTTCTTTTTAGCATGTTGTATCCCCCAACTAGTTGGATGTTTCATTTCAGAAAACTGTTAGACACAGTGTCCCATTCAGTGAAATGAATCACTGGTTACCTATTAGACGGTTAACAGGCACACCACCGCAAGCAAAATGAACAAAAAATTAAAAGTTACTAGGTAAAGTTGAAGAATCGGGATAATTAGCAAATAAATTCATGGATGTTTGAATTTGAGTGAAAATTCGTCAAGTACCGAGTCGCTGCGGTGCGCCGATGGCCCTAATTCTAGTTCACTTCTTTGCGAAGAATTCGCAAAGCCTGGATGATGTATTTTTCAACCATGCTGGTTGAAACATCCATTTCAGTTGCGATCTGGGAATAGCTCAGGTCCTTGCCGCGGTGCATCAGGAAAGCGCTGCGAACTTTTTCCGGCATCTGGTTGACGACCTTGTATATCCGATCCAGTTCCTGCTCGGCTGAGACAGTACGCTCTGCAGATGGCGCAAACTTGTCATTTTCCTCGTCAGATTTTTCCGAAAGCCTTTCGAAACTGAGGTATTTGTCATGCACACTGGCCCTGCGCACCTGGTCGACGACAAGATTATTGGCTGTTTTGAAGAGAAAAGCGCGCGCGTTATCCAGGCGGCGAGACTGCTGGAACTTGTGCATGCGCAGGAACGCTTCCTGGGCAAGATCGTTTGCGTCCTCATTATTGTGGACTTTTTTTGACAGGTATCGAACCAGCGGCGTTGCAAGTTCACCCATCTGCTCGTCCAATAGCAGTGCTGTACTAGATTCTTTATTCATGCCATCTCGTTAGGATATAACGATGACCTGTTTCCCCTTCAATATCACCAAACCGGAGATTTTCTGATTTTGGCAGATTTCGCTGTGGTAACCAGCGTTAACCCAGGAAGACAAGCCTGTTTTTTATTGCTCTTCTAGGCCTTAACCATATCACACTTTCAACCATGGGAATACTTTGCAGGGGCTTAAAATAAAAAGGGAAAGTCTAGATAAGACATTGAATATTATATAGTTTTATAAGTTCCTCAGGATGCGAACCGAAGCAGGTTTGAAACTACCCTTTCGAGGTGCGCCAATGAATTGCATACTTCCACCTGGTGACAGCAAGGTGCGTACTTTTTCATTTCCGCGTCACCCACAGTCCAGCTCATTTTTGGTTCAGGATTGAGCCAGATGACACGTTTACTCTTGTCGTACATTTCCCTCAGGATTTCTGCCCGGGGATTACCATAGTTGTTGCGGGAGTCTCCAAGAATGATGATGGTCGTCTTGTTGTTTACATCGTTCATGCACTGGTGCTTGAAATCCATCAGCATCTGCCCATAGTCGGTGGAACCATTACCATAGTCACGCATGGTCTTGGCCATCGCGTCTTCCAGTGTGCTCTGTTCAAACAAGCGGGTCACTTCACCCAGGTCGGATGAAAATGCAAATGATCGTACCTTAGGCAGGATCTCGGCGAGGCTGTACAGAAACATCAGAAGGAAACGTGAGTAATTACTTACTGACCCGCTGACATCGCAGATACACATCACCTTGGGACGATCGACTTTTGATGCCTTCCATTTGAGGTCAAAAAACATGCCGTCATACTGCATGTTATGACGAAGCGTCTTGCGCACGTCCAGCTGCCCGCGCTTGTAAGTTTTGCGGCGCTTGGAGTGGATCGCGATGAGCTTCTTGGCCATCCTGAAAACCACTTGCTGCACATCCTTGAAATTGCGTTTCTCGAGGTTGGAGAGCTTTACCTTCTTCAGCAATTCCTCGCGAAGCTGTTTGCCGGATTCGTCAGCATGCAGAAAAAACTGCTTCTCCACATAGTCTCGAACCTGTTCCCGTAGTCGGTCTCGCGCCTTTTTTAATCTGGCGGACAGATTCTGGTGTGGTCGAGAACCTGAGGACTGTAATTCTGAAATTTCGTCCTGAAGCTCCTTCAGTCCCATCGCATCCATTATCTTGCGTGTGTACAAACCCTTCTGGGTAAAAACGATAATCTTGTTTACTTCCGCTTTGCGCCCGGCTTCAGCCAGGGCGATGATGAGTTCTGTCTTGTTGTCAGACAGGAGCAACTTGCCCAGTGTGGAAGTTGGCTGAAGAGACTGGTCGTCATCTTCCTCTACCTCTGCGCCGCCCTGTCCCTGTCCGGAACCCTGTCCGCTTCCCTTGCCGCCCGAGGAACCTTCACCCCTGGTGTGCTGGTCAAAACCGTCCTGGTCCAACCCTTCATCGAACTCATCAGAGCCGGTGTCATGCGGGTCCTCTTCGGATTGAAACTTGTTAAAAGTAAAATAACGGTCGAAACACGAATCGAATGTTTCTTTCTCTTCCGGGGTCTTGGCAAGCACCATGGAAAGCGAGTTCTTAAGAAATTCCCGATCCTCATAGCCTACGATGTCCATGGCGGCCATGGCATCGAGAGTCTCGGCAGGTGAAACATTGATCTCTGCGGTACGCAGGACCTTCACAAAGTCCACCAGCACCCGTTCCACTAACTGATGACTCTCATGGCGGCAAGCAGCCGGCTGCGCTCCTGGAGCTGCTTTTTGGGGAAGGGGAAATTGTAGGTGAGCGTGATCATTCCTTTACCGCCTTGCTGGTCACGTTCTGGATTTCGGCTTCTACTGTTTCAATATCTTCCTGAAATTTCAAGATGACATTCAGGGTCTGTCTCACCAGTTCTGCGTCCAGGGATTCCGTATGCAGCAGGATCAATGCCCTGGCCCAGTCGATCGTTTCACTGATGGCGGGAACTTTCTTCAGGTCCATCTCCCGCAGTTCCTGGACAAAGGTGACCAGCTGTTTACGTAACCTGTCAGGGATATCAGGCACACGGGCCTTGACGATCCGGCGCTCCAACTCCGCGTCCGGAAATGGAATGTACAGATGCAGGCATCGTCGTTTCAGCGCGTCACTGATCTCACGAGTATTGTTGCTGGTCAGAAACACCAGTGGCTTCTTGTCGGGATCGGCCATAATGGTGCCAATCTCTGGAATGGACAGCTGAAAATCAGACAGCATTTCCAGCAGCAGGGATTCAAACTCATGGTCTGACTTGTCGATCTCATCAATGAGCAAAACGCAGGTCTCTTCATGCTTCAGGGCTTTCAGCAGGGGTCTTGGTTCGAGAAATTCTTCCGAAAAAAATATGTCACCGAATTCATGCAGTTTAGCGACAGATTCGGAA
>JACZXW010000127.1 GCA_022571415.1 Pseudomonadota bacterium | reverse complement strand
TGGCACGCAATTTGCAACGATTTTTTGATGACTATATCAACCATACTTATTGACCTCTGGTGTATTCACCAAGGGGTCGAAAATTTCTAGGAAACTTCAGTTAAGTAGTTGTGGGTTTTTTTTACTCGCAGTCACATTAGTCGGACCAACGGCTGTTTGTGGAGACACCATCGCGGTCATCGGTACAGGCCAGGTTGGGGGGGCGCTCGGTATCGAGTTTGCAGCACTCGGTCACGAAATTGTATACGGATCACGTGATCCTGAACGTGATAATGTCAAACAGCTCGTTGCACGAACCGGACACGGCGCGACGGCAACCACACCCGCCGAAGCGGTAACCGCCGCCGACATCGTCGTCCTGGCTGTGCCCGGGATGGTGGTTGAAGCTGTGACCATAAGCCTGGGCGATCTTGCAGGCAAGATCATCATTGATCCGACCAACCCGCTGGTTGACCGCGAAGATGGCCTGATGGAACTGGGTGTCGAAACCTCCAACGCAGAAATCATCCAGGCGGTGGCCCCAGACGCCTACGTGGTCAAGGCGTTCAACACGCTAAATTGGCAAACGATGATCGATCCCGGGTCATCGGGAGGTCCGGTATCCATCCCACTGGTCGGTGATAGTGATCGGGCCAAAGCGAAGGTAGCGGAGCTGATCAAAGGGATGGGGTTGGAGCCTATTGATGTCGGACCGCTTCACCATGCCCGAATCGTAGAAGGGATGCTGATTCTCTGGATCAACAACCGATTTGTTGATGGTCAGCCGTTCGACTATTACCTGCGCAAACTGCCTTCACGGTGACCCGCCGGTTAATTGAGTGAAAAAGTTGAGGACGTTGCCCAGCTTCTAACATGGCTATCTAACCCGCATATTGCACGAAGGCGGACCAGAAAATGGTTAAATTTAATAATATTCAGAAGTTTATGGCTGAAATTGTTCAAGTTTGCAAAGTACAATTTGTCCTATTCGGGTTCAGAGCGCATCTGACTTTGCAGCTTGAACGATCCCCCTTGAGCCATAGCCCTAACTATGACTCTGCACGCGATCGTCCAACCTGCTTTGCCAGCTACTCTCTGAATCCCGAATCCTTCGTGCACTATGCGGGCTAGCTATTCCAGGAACAGCATAAGTTCGTCGGTAATAATTTTCTTTCGCCAACCCAGAAATCTTTCGGGTAATGGCTGGCCCGTAGCTGCGGCCCTGATCAACTTCTCGAGTTCCTTCCTGGATGCCAGCAACGCAGGATCGATACCAAGTAACTGTGCACTTTCACTGACAGAGCGCCGCATTGTTTTGAGCTGCTTTTGCTGGATGTTGCTCAGATCTTCTATTTTCTCAACCGTGGATTTTGCACACTGCGAGTCAGTGATGAGGCGCAATAACTGGGCTTGGTAGCGCCTAAGTTCATTTGGATGAATATCTTCAATTTTACGAATTTCTTCTTCGCTTGCGGGCCTCAGTCGAGCCAGTTGCTTGAGGCCGGCGTCGGAAATGACGAAGCCACGGGCACGGTTTTTCTTTCTCGCCGTTTTTTCTCTCCAGGCAGCCAGTGCCTGGAGTGCCTGTAATTCCTTATTGTCCATTCGGCCAATGCCCGGGAAGCGCAAGTAAGCCTGCGCAGGTTCAACGGGTGTCAGGCTGTTGCGTTTCATTCGTTCGACATCTTCCACCAGCCATTCCCAGCGCCCGGCCTCTTCAAGTTGTGGTCTTATCTTCTGCAGCATCATCGGCAAGAGCACGACATCCATGGCCGCATAGTGCAACTGGCGGGAATGCAATGGCCTGCGGCACCAGTTTGACCTGGTCTGATCCTTGTCTACGGATATGTGGAACAGCCACTTCACCGCATGGTGATAAGCCAGCTGCAAAGGTTGCCCCAGCATGGCGCTTGCAATCTGGGTGTCCACCAGGGGCTCAGGGAGTTGTCCAAGAGCATGCATCAGCACTTCCAGATCCTCAGAGCTGCTATGGAGAATTTTCGTAATTGCCGGGTTGGCCATGAGTTGCGCCAGGGGTTCAAGTGAGCCAACCCCAAGCGGGTCGATCAGCCAGGCGGTCTGGCCGTCCGAGACCTGGATCAGGCCCAGGTCTGCACGATAGGTCCGCTCCCGCACGAATTCCGTATCTATACCCAGCACCTCGCTGTCTTCCCACTGTTTTGCAGCGTTTGCCAGTTGTGCGGCTGATTCGAGCAGGATAGGATGCTCCCCGGCGGAGAGTGCCTGCTTCAGGGATGTGTTATCAAGCATCAATATTCAGAAAATTCATTGTTCAAATATTTTGACAAAGTAGCAAAGCCAATTATTGTAAATGCTACAGGTTAAGGAATTTGCATGCACACTGTTGTTTTGTCCAGGTTACGGATGAACCGGTCAAGTCAGGTATCGGTGAAAAGTTCTTTACCCCTGTCTTTGCTGCTGGGGGCATTGCTGAGTGTTGTCAACGTTCATGCTCAGCATAGAGAACAAAGCGTTGCGGATGATACTACGGCATCGGATGTCGGCAGCAACCCGGATAACTTTGACTCAGACCAGGGCCTGCTTGTCGTCCAGCAGCAGATGGTGTCAAGGGCGCTCAAATATGCGCGTGAACTGGATTTTGAGTCGGCACAGCGAATGCTTGAGGATGCCTCTCATGTCCGGGAGCCTCAGGAGCTGATCGAAGATGCCCATGAAAAAATTGCCGGTATCAGAGTACTGCGTGCAGAAGAACTCAGACTGGCTGCAGTATTAGCCATGGATGCCGGGGATTTCAATCGTGCTGAACATAGTTTGATTGAATTGATCGCCCTCGGTGGTGCGGATACCACGGTGCAGCAACTTAGACGCAGGATGGAGGAGGCGCGCGTGTATGGCGGGTTCCGGCCCGGCCAGGTCATCAGGGACCAGTTCCTGGACCAGGGTCGCTGGACACCCCGCTCGGTCGTCATTTTGGCCGGCAGCTTCATAATGGGCTCATCGGCGACTGAGATGGGCCGCAAGGACAACGAAGGGCCACAACATCGTGTGACTTTTCCCCGTGGCTTCGCAATGGGTCAGCACGAAGTAACCGTGTCGGAATTCCGGGATTTTGTAGACCAGGCCCGGTACAGGACCGACGCTGAACGTGCTCGCTTTTCAACGATTTATAACCAGCGTTCCGGCCGCCTGACCAGGCGCGACGATGTGAACTGGAAAATGAGCTACGAAGGCCGCAGGGCCAGGGATGATGACCCGGTGGTGCACGTTTCCTGGAACGATGCTCAGGCTTACGTGAACTGGTTGGCCCGGGTTACCGCCAAGCCGTATCGCCTGCCCAGCGAAGCGGAGTTTGAATATGCCCTGCGGGGAGGGAACAGCACCAAGTACTGGTGGGGTCGTGGTTCACCTCGCCGTGTAGTAGAAAACATCACGGGTGAAGGCGATACCTCCCGCAGCCGCCGTGGCTGGCCAACTTCGTTCAAGGGCTACACGGATCACTTTTGGGGGCCCGCCCCGGTTGGGTCTTTCGAACCTTCGCCTTATGGCCTGTTCGATATCGGGGGCAACGTGGGAGAGTGGGTCGTGGACTGTTGGCATGACACTTACATGCGAGCACCGGTTGATGGTACAGGCTGGGTCAATCCTGGCTGCAAGCTGCGGGTAATCCGTGGAGGCTATTGGGCCAGTTCACCGAAACAGACCCGGTCTGCATTCAGGCTTTCTGCCAGTCCCGATAGTCACGATGCCAGAATTGGTTTTCGCATTGCAAGGGACCTCTGAGTAGGAAAATTACCCGAATTTGCTTTTTTTTGAAAAATAGATTGACATTAATGGCAAATATTGACATTATTGTCAATTCAAGGGGAGCACCAGTAACCTTGAACATAGGAGAAAGACTATGTTTCGTTGGATGATAAAGAAGGATGGCACCGGGATTGAAAAGTCATGCACCGGGATCGAGAAATCGGGCACCGGGATTGAAAATTCCGAAACTAGAATTCGCCGAAACCGACAGAAAGGATTCTGATTGCCGGCGAGATGAAAGGGGGTTAGGAAATCGCCGGCAAGTGCGGACAGAATTGTTCTTCGGTTGAGTGAATCAGGGTCCGGGCCAAATGGCCCGGGCTCTGCCTTTGCAAGCGCATTATGATTACACCATTCAACGGACTGTCGGCAGAGAAAAGGAGATCCAAATGCCCCTGACCAAAGACGAACATCTTCAGGATGCGGCCATACTTACCAGGGCCGTCGAAAACGTATTCAGAAAACTGATTCGCTTCCTTGTAGGAAGAATGTCGCTCGTGAAGTTACAGGAGATGATTCGGTTTATTTACGTTGAAGAAGCTGAAAGCAAACTCAATAGAGAGCGGCCCAAACATAATGTTCCTTTGACACGATTGGCAATTCTAACTGGTCTAGACACTAGAACCCTCATCAAGGTGCGAAACAGCGAGCGATATCGAAAGCCATTTTATTTAGAAAAGCGTTTTCTAAAGTCCATGACGCCTGAGAGCTGCGTTTTGGATTTTTGGTGTAGTAGTTCTAAATATTTACATTCAACAGGAAAACCCAAACAAATAGCTGTTGCAAATGAAGATAATTCGTTTGATCAACTTGTCAAAGAATCTGTTTCATCACGTGGTATTACTGCACAGTCAATTTTGGAAAGATTAATTGCCAATAAGGCTGTGAAGTTTGATGAAGATACCGAAAAAATTGAATTATTGGAGAAAATTCACGCACCTTATAAAACTGGGGATCAATGGGGTGCTCTAGAAGTAGGTTTTCTGCATACAGGAAATCTGCTTGATACAGTTTTCTATAATTTTCAGGCAGTGAAAGATGAGCGAAAGCCCTTTTACCAACGTGGGTGCTGGACGAATCGCTTAAATAAAGATAATAGAGCGAAATTTCGAAATGTACTTCGTGAGATTCTTAAAGAATCAGATGAAAGAGCAAGAGATCAGATAATTCCCTTTGAAGAAAAAAGATCTACAGACGAACAGATAACCGCTGGAATTAGCATGTTCTATTTTGAAGAAGGATTGGAAGACGACTAGTTTTGTCTCGACAAAAAACTTAAAACTACGGCTCTTCAGGAAAATTTGTGGGTAAAAATATAACGGATTCATTGCAACGGAGATAGTTTTTTGAGTTTAAGGGTAGAGCATCCTGCCCCCGTTCTGAGAAGATGGAAGTGCGAACTCACCATCGAACAGAACAAAAGGAACAGGATGCAGATCAAGACTATCCTCAATCGCGTGCAGAAATTCAAATCATTTGTCTACGGGAAT
>JACZXW010000126.1 GCA_022571415.1 Pseudomonadota bacterium | reverse complement strand
GGACGCCGCCATCCTCGACCACCACATAGTCGAGAATCTCGACATGGCCAATCTCGATGTCGACGGCGACGAGCGCCGCGTGGGCGGCGTAGCTGAAGGTGCCGGTGTCGACTTTCGGCTTGTAGCCGACGGTGACCTCGAGCCCGCCCGGATCGACGTCGGCGGGGAGGTCCTGCGGCTTCAGGTACCAGACCCGGGCAATCTCGGCGAGGCTGACCGAGCCGCTGGGACCGACCACGCGGCCGCCCTCGATTCGGACCTCGTCCTCGCCGGCCTGCAGCAGCTTGGCGCCGATGCGGCGCGCCCGCTCGCCGAGCGCCTCGCAGGCGCTTGCGACCGCGCCCCCCGACATCACCATGCAGCGCGACCCCCATGTGGTTGTTCACCCGGGCATCGGACTCGTGCGCATACCGCCACAAGACGTCCCCGTTGGAGGCGTCCATTGCGACGAGCGTGTCGGGGACGGCGTAGATAAACATAATGCCTCGATGCACCAGCGGGGCAGGATTATTTCGCCCGTCACGTGATCTGGTGTATCACTGCGCTTAAGCCTGTCTTTTATAGTTATGGATAGTGAACCAGACACCGTACGTCCGTATCTGTTTTCGATGAATGGGCGAGAAACTATTGAGTACTCAATTTGAATCCCCCCATAGAAATCGAATCCTTCTCGTGACAAACCGTCAAATGGTGCGCTGTAGTAGTAGGGCCACTTTGTAAGGTGGTTAGTGAAAGTTAGAAATCTCGGTTCTAAAACTTTTAAACTATCACCACTTTCGTCAGAGGTGTTGATTGAGACGGGACACCACGAGTAATTAGATACCCATCTTCTATGTGTTTCTGATTGATTCACCGATATTTTGCGGTCTGATAAAGCTATTATGCGACCATGTGAATGAAGTAGTCTGATTAGTTCAATCCGGAGAGTTTTAAACGAGTCTTCATTGAGGGTTAATAACGTCTTTTCATCGAGCGTCCGGACATCGATGATGACCACATCGTAGTCAACGATGTTTGGGAGATCATCTCTCCACGCTACCGAGTCCACGCCATGGTAACCAGTTGATCCCAGTACTAGGCACTTCTGTCCAGGTGCCAGGGCATCTGACGGGGGTTCGTTTCTTAGTGGTAGAGTTGATTTGGTCACTTACATACCTTCGTTTGTTGTTCCATCTACTTGCACCCAATATGCACCCAGATATGAGAAGGTGATCTTTGGTAAGTAGTATATTGGCTACAGCCCTTTATAAATGGCGCCCTGAACAGGAATCGAACCTGTGACCCCCCGCTTAGGAGGCGGATGCTCTATCCGACTGAGCTACCAGGGCGTGAAACGCATTGTAACATTTAGTTTGTTGGGGTCCTTGGCGCGGGTCTTACGAGATCCTTCGTCGCCCGTTGGGCGCTCAGAATGACGGTTATAGGACGCCCAGGTCCACAAGACTCTTACCCCCGTCAATAATCGCTTCCTCCGGGCTCCTGGGTCGCCAGCCGATATCCAGTGCCGGGGCGCAATCCATTTTTTTGACGGTATCCAGGTCATTGATGATGGAGCCGAGTTCCTTGATGAAGATGGCGAATACCTTGGCGAGAACATTTGGCATCAGGCGGAGCGGGATTTTCTTATAGTCAGGGAATTCCTTGTGCAGCAGCTGTGCGACCTCGATAAACCACCTGAAACCCGCACCACACAGGAATCGTTTTCCGGCGGCTTCTGGATGTTCGAAGGCGAGGCGATGCAGGGCAGCGACATCTCGCACATCGACGATTTCAAATCCAATCCTGGGGACCAGGGGTATGCCACCGGTCAGCAGTTTATAGAGGACTTCAAGGGATGAACCGTAATCCGCTTCCAGTGCCGGGCCAAGGACCAGCCCTGGATTGATCGTCGCGAGTTCGGTCAGGCTCGTTCCCTGTTTCAGATTTTGGTCAACAAAATCCCAGGCAACCTTTTCCGCGATGGTCTTGCTCGCCGCATAGGGGGTCAGGTCGGGATCCTCAGGGTCACTCCAGTCATCGCTGGTATAGATCTGCTCGCTTATTTTTTTGCTGCCCATGACAGCGGCAACTGAGGACGTCAGCACCACGCGTTTTATACCGACAGTCTGCGCGGCAGACAGAACGTTGAGCGTTCCCTGCCGTGCCGGCTCGATGACTTCGGATGCGTCCTTGGGCTGGATAGTGGGCACCGGCGAGGCAATGTGAAAAACGCCGTCACATCCTTCAATGGCATCGGTCCAGCCGCTTGTGCTGGTGAGATCGGTGATGGCGAACTCCATTTCAGCCGCGCCTTCGTGGTGTTCTACCAGCACATCGCGCACTTGTTTTGCGCGATTACGATCCCGCACGGTCCCTCTGACTTCATAACCATGTTGCAGCAGGTCGAGGATGCAGTGGCTGGCAATAAATCCGGAGGCGCCGGTAACGAGTATTTTTCCAGGCATGGATGTTCCTATTAGCCAGGGTTAGAAGCAGTATAAACCCGATTAGGGTTGTAAGCTGGTACTCCACGCGAACATGCAGTATTTTACCAGTCGGAGGGTCAGTCCAATGAAGATAGATGAACAGATTCGTTGCATGAAGCTGCTGATGCAGCGTCTCGATGATGGTACCACCGTCGACGCCGGCGGCATGGTCAGGAATCCGGTGGAGGCCTACACCTCGCAGCAGCGGGCGGGCCAGGAGTGGGAAACCATGTTCCAGTCCTATCCGCAGGTGATGGGGCTCACGGGGGATCTACCCGCGCCGGGTTCATTTTTAACCTCCAATGATCTGGGTAAACCGATCCTGATGACGAGGGACAAGGACGGCGCATTTCATGCTTTCCTCAATGTCTGCAGGCATCGTGGCACGGTGGTGGAAGGCGATCAGCGCGGTCAAAAAACCCTGTTTAGCTGCCCGTTTCATGCCTGGGGTTATAGCGCCACGGGAGAACTGGTCTCAGTGCCGAAGGAAGATCATTTTGGCCCGGTGGACAAAAGCTGCCATGGCCTGGTTGAGCTTGCCGCGGAAGAAAAACACGGGCTTCTCTGGGTACACCCGGAAGTCGGGTCACAATTTGACCTGGACGAATTGTTAGGCGAGTTGGGTGAGGAATTCGAATCCTGGGGCTTTGGCGACCTTCAATTCGGGGCGATAACCACTTATGAAACGCCGATGAACTGGAAGTTTGCCATCGATACCTTCGGCGAGACCTATCATTTTAATGTGTTGCACAAAAATACCCTGGCCAATGACATTTACGGCAACGTGCAATGTTATGACACCTATAATCGCAATCATCGCATGATGCTGTGCGCCAAGGCGATTGACAAGTATCGTGATTTACCTGAAGAAGACTGGGATATTTTGCAGGCAACTATACCGGTGTATTATATTTTCCCCAACATCCAGCTCATCCCCAGCGGTCGGATTGAAAATCGACCGAAGGATCAGTTATCGGGCGCCACACTGGTGCGGGTTTATCCGCATAAGGACAACCCGCATAAGTCCTTCTCGCAAATTTCTTTTTACACCAATCCGAACATACCGGAAGAATTTCGATTGGCCATGTCGGAAAGGCTCACAAGTTTTGGTGAAATCATTCGCGACGAGGACTATGCCGTCGCCGCGACAGGCCATCTGGGGGCCACTTCCGGGGCATTGACCCACTTTACATTCGGTCGCAACGAGCCCGCCCTGCATCATTATCACAATACCTATAACGAGATGCTTGGGCTCGAGCCGCTGGAACGAATCAGTAACTAGTCAGCAACAGTTTTATGAGCAACCCCTTTTTTAAGGAGTGGGATACCCCATTCGGCATCCCGCCGTTTGATCAGATCAAGGAAGAACACTACGCCCCGGCTTTCGATAAAGCTTTTAGTGAAATCGATGATGCAATTGAAGCGATTGTTGAAAACAGGGATGACGCGACGTTTGACAATACAATCGAGGCGTTTGAACGTACAGGGTCGCTCCTTAGTAAGGTCGCCGGCGTATTTTTTAACCTGACCTCATCTGATACCACGGATGAGCTGCAGGTGATTGAAATGGAGATTGTTCCAAGGTTTGCGGCGCATACCAGCCGGGTGTTCAAGAATCAGGCGTTGTTTAGGCGGATCAAAGCCGTACATGAACGCCGTGAAAGCCTGTCGCTCGATGCCGACCAGGTGCAGTTGTTGGAAGATACCTATTCAAATTTTGTGCGTGCTGGCGCTGCGCTCAGCGAAGAATCGCGCTCCAAAATTCAGGGGCTAGATGAGGAGCTGGCTGGACTGAAAACGCAATTTGCGCAAAACCTACTTAAAGATACTAACAATTTTGAGCTGGTGCTGGATTCTCCGGAGGAAGCGAAAGGGTTATCTGATTCGGTTTTGCAGGCTGCCCTGGGTGAAGGTAAACAGCGGGGTAAGCCCGGTAAATATGTGTTCACGATTTCGCGCTCTTCCATCACGCCGTTTCTGCAGTTCGCGCAGGAACGTGACCTGCGGGAAAAAATCTACAAGGCATACACCCGGTGTGGCAACAACGATAACGAATACAACAATCACCGGATATTGAAAACCATTGCAGCATTGAGAGCGAGACGATCGAGGTTCCTGGGTTTCGAGAGTCATGCACATTACATGCTCGACGCCAGAATGGCGAAGACACCGGAGAAGGTAGTTGACCTGCTCGACCAGGTCTGGTCATCAGCCCGCAAAAAAGTCGCCGTGGAAGCAGAAGATCTGCAGTCGAGAATTCAGGAGGAAGGGGGTAATTTCAAGCTGGCTCCCTGGGACTGGCGCTACTACACCGAGAAAGTTCGTGCTGAGAGATATGACCTGGATGAAGAACAGGTAAAGCCTTATTTCAAGCTGGAGAACGTCCGTGATGGTGCGTTCAGCGTTGCAAACAGGTTGTACGGTATTACGTTCGAAGAAATATCCGATTTTCCGCGATATCATCCTGATGTCGTCGGTTATGAAGTAAAGGATGCGGATGGTTCGCTCATCGGGTTGTTCCTGGTGGATTATTTCATGCGCCCGTCAAAGCGCGGCGGCGCATGGATGAGTGAATTCAGGGGGCAATCAAACCTGGATGAATCCATCCGGCCCGTTGTGGTCAATTGCTGCAACTTTCCAAAGGCTGATCCATGCCTCTTAGGCTTGGATGAGGTGCGCACCCTGTTCCATGAATTCGGTCATGGCCTGCATGGCTTGCTCAGCCAGGTTCGATACCCGAGCCAGTCAGGGACTAATGTGAAGCAGGATTTTGTCGAATTGCCTTCACAGATCATGGAGCACTGGGCGATTGAGCCTGAAGTCATGAAGTCCTATGCCCGGCATGT
>JACZXW010000034.1 GCA_022571415.1 Pseudomonadota bacterium | reverse complement strand
CCCAGACCCACCAGATTTAGTATTCTGGTTGACAGTTTGGGTCGATGCGGTCGCTGGACTAGGCGTCCCCGGACAAATCCACCCAGACCCTCCAGATGTAGTATTCTGGACGGACTTGCGCAGCAAGCCTAAAGTGATAAGTTGTTGATGTAGATCGGATATCATCCTCGGCACAACCAAGGATTCTATCCACAATCTTGAATATTGGGGCCATAGCTCAGCTGGGAGAGCACCTGCCTTGCACGCAGGGGGTCGGCGGTTCGATCCCGCCTGGCTCCACCAGGTTTGTGGCTTGGCCATAGGCCAAACACAAACGTCGTCAGCGTTTTCGTGTAGCGAAAATCGCGAGAGACAAACCCCTGTGGCTTGGCCATAGGCCAAACACAAACATCGACAGCAGACGCAAAGAAAGACGTTTCGGGCGAAAATCGCGAGAGCCAAGCCCGGAAACCCGTCATCCTGACACTAACTATTTCATCACCACCAGATGATGCTGCTTCTTCCCTTTCTGCACCAGATGAAAACGCCCGTGCAGCGCATTGTCTTTACTCAGGCACATATCGTCACTGGTTACCTTGCTTCCATTCACTGCGACAGCATTGCTCTTGATCAACTTCTTGGCCTGCCCCAGGGTCACTTCTCCCCGGGGAGTCACCGCCAAACCCGAATCCACTAGAACCTCCAGTATCCCCACCTTCTCTGCTTCGATATTAGTCGATGGCAATCCATCGAGCGCCAGTTGATCCAGATCACTCGCAGAGAGCTGATCCAGGCTATTGGAAAACAATGCATCGGTAATTCGGAGTGCCGCCTCAGCCCCCTCCTGACCGTGAACAAGTTCTGTGACTTCTCCTGCCAGAAAAATGTGCGCTGTACGCATGCCCGGATCCTGGTCATGGGCATTCTGCAACCGGTCCAACTCGTTCTGATCCAGGAAAGTGAAGATCTTCAGGAAACGAATGACATCTTCGTCTGCACAATTTCGCCAAAACTGGTAAAAGCTGAAGGGAGACGTTTTCGTTGCATCCAGCCACACAGCGTCACCGACGCTCTTGCCAAATTTGGTTCCATCTGCCTTGGTAATCAGAGGATAGGTGATGGCATAGGCCTGTTTGCCTTCCATCCGCCGAATCAGGTCCATACCACTGATAATATTACCCCACTGATCGCTGCCACCCATCTGGATTGAACAATCGAATCGTCGGTTGAGCATCACGAAATCGTACGCTTGCAGAATCATGTAACTGAATTCAGTGTAGCTTATGCCGAGCGCATCATCTTCCAAGCGGCGCCTGACAGATTCCTTCTGCACCATTGTATTGACGCTGAAGTATTTGCCGATATCTCGCAGATAGTCGATCACCCCAAGCTCTTGGGTCCATTCAGCGTTATCCACCAGGATCGCTGAATTATCGCCACAATCAAAATCGAGGAATCTGCTCGCCTGAGTGCGAATTTTCTCTACGAAACTCAAAACGATCGCGGCTGGCTTCAACTCCCGCTCATCTGTCCTGCCCCCGGGATCTCCTATCATCCCCGTGGCACCACCCACTAAAAGTATGGGCCTGTGACCCTGCATCTGGAATCGGCGTAAAGCAAGTAATGGCACAAGGTTACCGACATGGAGGCTGTCGGCAGTAGGGTCAAATCCGCAATAGACCGTTCGACTACCAGACGCGAGGTGTTCGGCAAGCGCGTCTTCGTTACTCACCTGTGCCAACAGTCCAAGATCGCGTAAATGCTCAAGGAAATCCGGTGCTAATGTCATTGATTATCGCCTAAGTTCAATTGATATACCGCCTGCAGACTCTCGATGCTGGGATTGAAAATGAGTTTGTCGACAGCAGCCCTCTCATGTACCCTTCGCTTCCCATCCTGGCACGCAGCAATTATTAAAATGCGCTATGTGGCAGAGGCGCAAAAAATACAGGATATCGACAGAATTACAAGTAGGCCCAGGATATTTGAGCTTGAGCGCCAAATAGGCGGCAAACGATAGTTATCGTCAGTTCTTTCATTATTCCTATATTTTTTATATAGTTAGCGATAGTTTGTAATAAACTACAGTAATTTTGTCTCCTATGCTTATGCTTTTATGACCACTTATCCAATAACGCACCTGAAAGCAGCAACGGCTCTCGCGGTATTTCTGACCGTGATCATCACTACCCTTCCCGCCAAGGAAAGCGGCAACACAGCAAGAGTACCAATTTCTCTCTCCATTGAACCTGTGTTGGTTTCAGCATCGCCAGCTGCGCAAAACGAGGGCCCTGGAACCGAAATCGAGGCTATTCCCTGGATGAACGTGAAGATTCGCCCCGGTGACAATCTATCGATGATATTCAAGCGCATGGGCCTCAAGGCTGCTGATTTACAGGCTATCGTTGATATTGGTGCTGATGCGTCAGTTCTCAAGAAGATAATTGCCGGTAAAACCCTGGGTCTGCAAATTTCAAGCGAAAAACGGCTCATGGCGCTTCGCTACGAGCAAAACCCGCTAGAGAGCCTGCTGGTAACGAGGGTGGGGAACAAGTTTGTTGTTTACCTCAACATTTCAGAAGCTGAAGTCATTACCGCTTTCCAGACCGCAAGAATTTCAACTGACGCCCCGTCCCTCTATCACGCAGGTAAAAAAGCAGGTTTGTCGGACAACATTATCATGAAACTCAGCTACATCTTTCAATGGGATATCAGCTTTGCCTTTGATCTGCGCAAAGGAGACGCATTTGCCGTCATTTATGAGGAAATTTATGTTGACGGCGAAAAGGTCAAAGAAGGGGATATACTTGCCGCACATTTCCAAAACATGGGAAAAACCTACTCCGCCGTCCTTTTTGAAGATGATAACGGCGTGAAGAACTACTATACCCCCGCGGGACGTAGCTTACGCAAAGCATTCATACGTGATCCAGTACATTTCTCACACGTAAGTTCAAATTTCAACCTGCGCCGATTTCATCCTATTCATAAGCGGGTGATGCCGCACCGAGGTGTCGACTACGCGGCAAACCGGGGAACCCCGGTAGTCGCTGCAGGCGATGGCAAGGTTATAATCGCAAGACAAAACAATGCTTCCGGAAAGTATGTTGTCATTCAGCACGGTGAGCAGTATACGACGAAGTATTTGCATCTCTCGTCTTTTGCTAAAGCCGTACGCTCGGGGAAAAATGTTACCCAGGGTCAGATCATCGGATTTGTCGGATCAACCGGCTGGGCTACTGCGCCACACTTACATTTTGAATTCCTTGTAAATGGAGTACACCGGAACCCAAAAACCGTAAAGCTGCCAAAAGCGAAACCAATCCTGACCGCCAACATGAATCAATTCAGAACCAACACAGCACCGATATTGATGCGCCTGAGTTCAATAGTTGGTAGCACAACATTCGCAAACGCCTCATACAAGATTTCCAGAAGCGATGGCTAACGGGGATCCTAGATAGAGAATGAATTGCCACAGCCGCAGGTGGTTGCGGCATTAGGATTATTAATGACGAACCGAGATCCTTGCAGATCTTCCTTGAAGTCTATTTCAGCACCTGCAAGATACTGAAAACTCAAAGCATCAACCAGGAGAGTGACCCCACTGTTTTCGATACTCGTGTCATCTTCTTCTACATCTTCGTCAAACGTAAATCCATATTCAAACCCGGAACAACCCCCGCCCGTGACGAATACGCGAAGTTTGAGGTTTTCGTTTTCCTCTTCCACGATAAGCGATTTAACTTTATACGCTGCTGCGTCGGAAAACGTCATCATTACAGGTGCAACGGTAGTTGGAGTGTCAGTCATAGCTCTAATATTACGTCTTCACGATCCAAGTTCAACTGCGGGAGAGACAGAAATCGTCTTTGCTTATGCTGATTTGCTTTTTACCGCTGTCACCGTGGTTGGCTTCCTGGTTTCCTGCTCAGTCTGCTGGCGAATGTTACTGTCGACTTCCGAGGCTTTGGCTTCTCTCCTACCGTCTTTCACATGCACAAGGTTGCCGTCCACGCGACTACCCATCACCATTTCAATCAGATTGTAATAGACATTACCCTTTACCTCGGCCTTGGCAGCCAACTCCAGATGCTTGTCCGATCGGATATCCCCGTACACTTTCCCATTCACAATCACATTAGGAACCCGTATTTCACCTTTGACACGACCCTTTTCACTGATGGTAACTACCGCCTTGGAACCCGCCTGGGCGTAGATGTTCCCCTTTATAATACCGTTAACCAGAAGCTGGTCGCTGAAATGTACATCGCCTACAAATTCGCAATTTGTAGCAACCAAAGTGATTCCCGCCTCGGGCCTGCCATCTTTACTTCTGTTAAACATTATTTATCCTCCACTAAATTGCCAGTCAAACTTCCTTTCAAGACGTTGCCCATTTTTACCTGATGACTTGGCAACTATCATCACTTCTTTAGGTAAAAAACCATCTGGCAGCAGCAACTCACCATCAATATTCTGAAAATATCGAAACCTGAATCCAATCCTGGCTTGTTTTCCCTCATTTAACTCGCTCAAAAACAGCTGTTTTTCACTACCACCTTCCATGCCCAGCAACGCTATTTCTACACCACCTTGCACATAGTCGTGTTTGTCCACCACCTGTGTCAAAAGGAGGCTGTATTTGTATTTATTGCGCTCTAAAGTTTGTTCGATGTCCAGGCGCTCTATCCTCAACCCCTTCTCTTCGACATTGGGAAGCATAACACCTTTATAAAACCTGATTTCTTCGTTCAGCTGCGCTATCTGATCCTGCAGAACTTCAACCGTTTGTTGTACTTCTTCATTGGCTCTGGTATCTATCTTACCGCCTAGTCTGAGATCAGCCACTTCCTGCCGCAGGCTACTGATCAACTGACTCGCTTCAGTCAACTGGACCCTGATCTTATCTTTTTCTTTCACCACGGCAACTTTCGTCGCCAGACCCTGGCCCATCCCATATTCATAGGTGAGTAAACTGAATGCCACCATAGCAATCAGGAACAAGCAAAAAATCCCTGCCTTGTACAAGGGTCGATGTCTTACGACCACCATCTGATACTGCTTGCTTCCTTTGACTGTCGCCATGAAACTTCGGACTCTGTCCTGTTTTAAGTTGGGCGGACTATCTTAGCAGAAATTGCAATAATCCCGGCTTTTAAGGCTTAAGTCACTTTTCGTCTATGTCCTATGAGACTTTACCAGCGATTCTGGGAATAGATCGCAACTTTTGCGGCCCATCTCTCATTCGCGCTTTACCTGCTCATGACCTATCCTGTCTCTCCGCTAGCAAGCGATCAGCGGGCAAATGAAACGACAAATAATAAGACTGCCAGAATACCTCTCTATAGGCACTTTCAGACGACAATTGGCGTCAATAAACTCTACGCCCCAATTCGCCTTGCTCGGAGTTGCCTCGGGATTGGTAACCGGCATAGTCGTACTCGCTTTCAGGAAGCTGGTGGAAGTTCCTTTAGATCGCTTTCTGCCCGGTGGACCCGAAAACTTTGAAGGGTTGAGCTGGTATTACTATTTCCTGTTTCCGTTTTTCGGCGCCATTGTGTTGGCGGCCTTCCTCACCCTGGTGAAACCGGAGTCGAGAACGGTCGGCGTGGTACACGTGCTAAATCGTCTTGCCCGGCACCAGGGGCACCTACCGGCTCGAAACCTGATGACGCAATTTTTTGCAGGAATTATTGCCCTGGCCAGCGGCCAGTCTGGCGGAAGGGAAGGTCCTGCCATCCATCTGGGGGCAGCCGGAAGCAGTCTGCTTGGCCAATACCTGGGCCTGCCAAACAACAGCATTCGTGTGCTCGTCGGTTGCGGTGTTGCAGCTGCCATCTCGGCCTCTTTCAATACGCCTGCCGCCGGTGTCATCTTTTCCATGGAAGTTATCATCATGGAATATACAATAGCCGGTTTTATCCCGGTCATTCTTTCGGCGGTCGTCGCGGCCCTGATCCTGCAGGTATTTTACGGCTCAGTCCCCGCATTTGACGTCCCGCAGGTTTCAATGGGGTCATTTGCGGACCTGCCTATCGTCCTTGTGGAAGGCATTCTCATCGGCAGTATTGCTGCTGTGTTTGTGAAAGGTATCAAGGTGTTGTTTCGATACGCACCTGCGCAACTATGGCTGCGTATGATGGTTGCTGGCACGGTGACCGGGGCATTCGCCGTGCTGGCTCCACAGATCCTGGGCGTAGGCTATGACACGGTTAACGCTGCCCTCATCGGCGAGCTATCCTTTGTTGTTCTGCTGGCAGTATGTGTCTTTAAGATCCTTGCTACTGCCACCACTGTCGCCATGGGTATGCCCGTAGGACTCATTGGGCCAACCTTGATCATTGGCGCCTCAGCCGGCGGGCTCTTGTGGATGGCGGCAAGTTTATTCATGCCGGAACTATCGTCCCCTGCCTTCTACGTCATGTTAGGCATGGGAGCAATGATGGGCGCGGTGCTGCAGGCACCACTGGCTGCGCTTATGGCCGTCATGGAGCTGACCCACAACCCCAATATCATACTGCCGGCGATGCTGGTGATCGTTATTGCGAACATCACAGCAAGTCAGTTATTTGGCTTGAAATCAGTTTTTCTCGTGCAAATGGATTTGATGGACCTGGAATTTCAGCAAAACCCCCTGTCCATGACCCTCAACCGAGCGTCTGTAGCGAGTATCATGGAGCGGAACTTCGAGCGTGTCGCGGTCAATGTCAGTCTTGATGAAGCTCAAAACCTGGCACAAGGTGGTGCACATTGGCTGCTGGTGGACGTCGCGCAAACCCCCTCGTTTATTCTCCGCACTGAGGATCTGGCCAGGTTTCTGGACAGCGGTAAAGAAGGGGAAGAAAACATAAACCTTGCTGAAATACCCGCTACGCGCAAGGACGTATGCGCAATCCTTCTCCAGGCCACCCTGGGCGAGGCCTATGATTCGTTGAAATCCAGGGGCGTACAGGCGCTGTATGTCAATCGCATCACCGCCCCCCTGATGGATTCACCCGTGGGCATCGTAACTGCAGAAGATATCGAATCTTATTATCAGTCGTAGCGTTTAATGAACGTCTGATTGGAATGTCTGCATTGAATGTCATTGAAATGAATGCTTGAATGCGCCCTGCTTTTTGGCGCGCCTGTTTTGAGGAAGAATGATGAAACGATCTGAAGCTCTGTTTGAAGAAGCTCAAAAATTCATGCCCGGGGGAGTCAATTCACCGGTACGGGCATTCCTTCGGGTGGGCGGTAAACCGATCTTCTTCAAAAGTGGTAAGGGCGCTTACTTGTATGACGAAGATGACCAGGAATTCGTTGATTATGTAGCCTCATGGGGTCCAATGATATTGGGTCACGCACACCCCCAGGTCATTTCGGCACTACAAAAGGTCGCAGGAAACGGCCTCGGTTTCGGCGCGCCCACGGCAATAGAAACTGAGTTGGCAAAGAAAATCTGCAGCATCATGCCTTCCATCGAAATGATACGCATGGTTAATTCCGGCACCGAAGCAACCATGAGCGCCATTCGGATTGCCCGCGGATTTACAGGTCGGGATAAGATCGTCAAGTTTGAGGGTTGCTATCACGGACACAGTGATTCCTTGCTGGTAAAAGCGGGTTCCGGGGCCCTGACATTGGGGGAACCCGATTCCCTGGGCGTTCCCGCTAGTTTTGTTGCGAACACCCTACCACTTGAATTTAACAATTCGGATCAGGTCCGCGAAATCTTTACCCAGGTGGGCAAGGAAATAGCATGCATTATTGTTGAGCCCGTCGCCGGTAACATGAGCTGCATTCCGCCGGCGCCAGGTTTCCTCGAATGTCTACGGGAAGTCTGCGATGAATACGGGACCCTCCTCATTTTTGACGAAGTCATGACCGGCTTCCGGGTAGCCCTGGGTGGCGCGCAGAGCCTGTATGGTATTCAACCCGATCTCACCACGCTGGGTAAAGTCATTGGTGGCGGCATGCCCGTGGGAGCCTTTGGCGGTCGCAGGGATATTATGCAAACCGTCGCGCCCCTCGGTAAGGTCTACCAAGCCGGTACACTTTCGGGAAACCCCATAGCAATGACAGCCGGGCTGGAGACATTGGGTCTCATCGAAGCACCTGGTTTCTTTGACACACTTAATGAAAATACCCGGAATCTGATGATGAGCATGCAATCCCTTGCTAAAGATTCAGATATCCCGTTTACAACAAATCAGGTCGGGGGCATGTTTGGCTTCTTCTTTTCAAGCGCGCATCAAGTGACTAACCTTTCCCAGGTGATGAACTCAAATACCGATGCGTTCAATATCTTCTTCAACAGCATGCTGGAACAGGGAATAAACCTTGCTCCTTCACCGTTTGAGTCCGGATTCGTTTCTGCCGCACATGGTCAAACAGAATTCGATAAAACCCTGGCGGCAGCGGCCGTTGCATTTACTACCCTCAAGCAAGGTTAATCGATGAAAAAGTACGATGTTTATGGCGTCGGTAACGCATTGGTTGACACGGAATATGAAGTTGACGATAAATTCATCGCTGCCACCAGGTGGCAAAAAGGGATCATGACCCTGATTGATGCCAGCGACCGGGCAGAGCTTATCCACCTGCTCGAGCAAGAACACGAACACCAGGTGATAAAGTTAGCCGGTGGTGGATCTGCTGCAAACACGGTTGTCATCGTCACCCAACTCGGCGGCACCGCCTTTTACAGCTGCAAGGTTGCCAATGATAAAACCGGCGACTTCTTTGTAAAGGACCTCGCCAGCGCAGGCGTGGAGACGAACCTAGCAAAAGGCCGTGAGTCCGGCGTTACCGGCGAATGTATATCAATGGTAACTCCCGATGCCCAACGAACCATGGTGACACACCTGGGCATCACACAAAACTTTTCAGTGAAGGAACTCGTCCCCGAGGCACTGGCGAACTCGACGTACCTGTATATCGAAGGCTATCTGCTGAGTTCACCCTTCGCATTCGAAGCCGTTCTTGAAGCCCAGTCAATCGCCAGGGCCGGAGGTGTGTCAGTTTCTTTGACCCTGTCAGACCCCGCCATGGTCGAGACCTTCAAGGACGAATTCGACAAGGTCGTTTCCCTGGGTGTTGACATGCTTTTTTGCAATGAAGATGAAGCTAAGTTATGGACCCGCACAAAAACCAGGGAAGAGGCTGTCAGAAGGATCAAAAGTGATTTCCCAAAGTTTGCAGTCACTTGCGGTAAAGACGGCGCGATTGTCTGTGATGGAGGGGAAACAACCCTGATACCCGGCGTTCCTACAACCCCAATAGATACCACTGGTGCCGGCGACATTTTTGCAGGGTCGTTCCTGTTTGCACTATGCCGGGGACAATCATTCCAGGAAGCCGCGGTCCTGGCCAACCAATCGGCTTCCCTGCTGATTTCAAATTTTGGCGCCCGACTGCCGATCGATATCGTCGATGAGCATCTGGGGAACCCCTGATCAATCCCTGCTCTAAAACAAACCCAGCTGCTTGTCAGTAATCTCTTCCAGTGAGGATGATTTGAAAAACAGGATCGCATTAGCTACCGGTGACAGCTGTTTGTCCACATAGAACTGATAATCAATGGGGGATTCACGATACAGTCGAGGTTCAGGACCACCCAGGGTCATCACGTATTCCACCCAACCCCCGCCAAAATCGTGAACATCGTGCAGACCGCGAGCCCGCCTGATTTCATCGCGTTTGCGAGCAGCACGGACATGTGGCGGCACATTTTTTTTATACTCATCCAACTTCCGTCTTAACCGCCGCCTTAGAGTGAGCTTGTCATCACATGCGCCGCTGTATACCGATTCAACGACGCCATGGATATAGTCTTCATAGGGGCGATCCAGGAAAATTAAACGATACAGTTCCTGCTGGAACTCCCGGGCCAACTGGCTCCAGTCACTTCGAACGGTTTCCAGTCCTTTGAACACAAACCGGGGACAATCGCCCTCACCGACAATCATTCCCGCGTAACGTTTCTTACTTCCCTTCTCGGAGCCCCGGATCGTCGGCATCAGGAAACGATCAAAATGGGTTTCGTATTCAACTTCGAGGAAACTTGTCAGACGAAATTCATTTTTCAGGTGATCATGCCACCAGCCGTTCAGGAAATCTGTCAGCCTTTGCCCCAGCACATCGACACTCTCTTTTTCCTGTTCCAACAGGACGAAGACCGAATCTGTGTCCCCATAGATGACCGGATATCCCTGATCTTCAATCAAATCCCTCGTTTTCTTGAGAATCTCATGGCCGCGCATGGTGATCGAACTCACTAGTCTCGGATCAAAAAATCGACAACCCGGCGTACCGAGGACGCCATAGAAAGAGTTCATAATGATTTTTATAGCCTGGGAATTTGCGTCTTCACCTGCCTGCTTGGCCTTATCTCGTGCTCGCCACAGCTCTTCAATAATGATCGGCAGAATGAACCTGTCCCTCGAAAATTCCGCTCCCATGAATCCCGGGACAGGATCATCGCCTGGACAGATCAGTGCCAGGGGATCCACGTGAAAGGTACGAATGATACTTGGGTACAGGCTCTTGAAGTCCAGCACGATAACGTCCCGATAGAGTCCTGGCTTCGAATCCAGCACGAAGCCACCTGGACTTCCTGCACCGGATTCATCTTCAACAACTGGCGCGATATAACCTTGGCGATGCAACCTGGGCAGGTACAGAAAATCGAAAGCAGCGACCGACCCACCGGCACGATCCATATCCAGGCCGGTCAAACGCGACCGCTGCACGGCAAAATCAATCAGGCCGGTTCGTTCAAAAATTTCCCAAACGAGTGCGCAATCTTCCAGGTTGTACTCGGCCAGCGCTTTTTTGTCGTTGGCGTACATGTCCTGGATCTCACTGGCCCGGGCATCCACATCATCCACCAATTTTCCGCGGCCCAGTATTTCTCTTGCCACATAGTCAAGTGCGAAACTCTCGAAATGGTAGGTCGCAGTTCGCAATAGCTCGATGCCATCCAATACCACCCTGCCCGGGACCAACGCATAGTTACGATCCCTACCATGACTTACCGTCCGCCACCTGACAATTTCATTATTGCGACCCAGGGTGAAGTTCAGGTTGAGCGTTTCGCACCTCTTCTGCAGAAACCACAAGTCAAAAGCCACCACACTCCAGCCGATAACCACATCAGGATCTACTCTTGCGAACCATTGTAAAAATCTCTTAATCAGGCTCAATTCATCCGGGCAGTACTCCATAAACTCCACTGGAGCCTGATCATCAGCAGACACCATAAACACCTTTTTTAAGTCATCTGCGTAGATCGCAATGGAATAGAGAATGTTCTCGGTATAGGAAGTTTCGATGTCAATGGAAACTACTTTCAGCTTTGGCATATATTCCGCTGCAACAAGCCTCGGGTTGGTGCACTCAACAAATTTTTCTCGATGATCAAAGTTGCCGGTGACTGCCACCGAACCTTTGATAAATCTCTCCATGAGAAACCGGTCAGTGGGTCTGACGTCCGATTCGTAAAAGGAAATGTTTGTTGGTTCAATTCTGGAACGTGCAACGTTGAGCAACTTCTGGCTGGGGAAATAACACGCCACCGCAGGCTCGTTTTCCCCCGAGAACGTATTGAGTTCCAGTTCCACACAACGCCAGGACAAGTGATTCCCCAGCAGACCACGCACTCTTTCAAGGTCAGTTCGACGAATAAAGAACACGGATTCCTGTGCTGAAAGCTGAACTCGAAGGGGGCCACGCTCCGATGCAAGCCAGAAAACCAATATCTGTTCGCCATCTCTTTCAAGCCACTGCCTGCTGAGAATGAACCCTTTGGCTACACTATTTTCTGTTCTGATTTCGGATCGATCTTTAATTTTCTTGTGTCCTGGTCTTCGATGCTGATCTTCGGCATATGAGTCATCCTGACCTACTGCCTGGCCAGGATAAACGGTCGCCTTGGATCAGTGGTAGCAAACATCTCGATATCGACCGAAAAAGCCTCACGCATGTTGTCCGGGGTTAAAACATCAAGCGGCGCCCCTGATGCCAGTAGTCTTCCCTTCGACAGTAACACCACTTGTTTGGCAAAACGAAGCGCAAGATTGACGTCATGCAACACCACCATGACCGTTGTTCCTATTTCAGTAACGCGTTTGAGCGTTCTGAAAAGCGCCAGCTGGTGTGACAAATCGAGCGCTGCCGTTGGCTCATCCAGGAACAGACACGCCTGTTCACGGGCATCCCATATCTGAGACAATACCCGGGCAATCTGTACCCTCTGTTTCTCTCCTCCCGACAGGGTCAGATAGACACGATCCCTTATATCCTGAAGTTCCATTTCTACGATGACCTCATCGACAATTTTCTGATTGACGCTCATGGTCGTCAGGTGTGGAATTCGGCCCATCTGCACGACTTCGACGACACGAAATGGGAAATCCAGTGCAGCTTCCTGTGGCAATATCCCAAACCTCGTCGCACGGGTCTGCAGCGAGAGCGAATAGACATCCTCGCCGTCAATCAGGACCTTGCCATCGCATGCAATCGACTCTCCATTGACAACTTTCAACAAGCTGGTTTTGCCTGACCCATTCGGACCCACGACAGCGACGATTGAACCCCGTTGCGCTTCAACTGAAATATCCTCGAGCAACACCGAATCATCGACGACATAGGACAGATTGGAAATCAGGATACTCAAAGGCCCAACTTACCTTTTTGTTGCACAATCAGGTAAATAAAAAATGGCCCGCCCAGCAAGGCAGTAATAATACCCACGGGTAATTCTGCCGGACTAAGTAGGGTACGACTTAGTGAATCCGCCAATAACAGGAGCAATCCTCCCAGTATGGCCGACCCCGGAATGACCACATAGTGGTTGGATCCGAGGCTCAATCTGATCAGGTGCGGAACCACCAGGCCGACGAAGGCAATGACACCACACAGGGCAACCGATACACCAATGGCCAGTGCCGTCAGTAGGACTATCTCAATTCTCAGGCGTGCAACTGAAATGCCAAGATGACCGGCTTCCCTGTCTCCCAGGGTAATGGCATTTAACGCCTTACTTCGGCCCAGGAAGACCGCTATGATGGGCAAAATGGCCATCGCAATCGCGACCGCCGGCCAATCTGCTCCATTGAGGCTACCGAGAGCCCAAAACACCACCGAGCGAAGTTCAACATCGGTTGACAGGTAGGTCAGGATACCGACCCCGGACAAGGCAACCGCGTTGATGGCAATACCGGCCAGCAACATGCTTGAAATGGTTCCACCGCGCCTGCCAATTTCAAGAACCAGCCATGTGGTCAACAGTCCGCCGACAAACGCGCTGACAGCAATACCCAGGCTGGCAATACCCAACTCAACACCCAGCACCAGATATCCTGCCGCAAACAACGCAGCACCCCCGGAAACCCCGATCAGCGCAGGGTCTGCTAGTGGATTTCGAAACAATCCCTGGATAGCCGCACCAGAAGTGGCCACACCCGCACCAACCAGCAACGCCAATAAGGTTCGGGGTAGCCTGATATCAACAACAATCGTCCTATAAACAGAGGAATACCCTTCCCCGGCTAATGCGGCAAAAACATCGACCATCGGAATGGAGGCGGCGCCTACACCCAGCGACGCCACAGCGACGATAATCAGGATCACCAGCAGGATCCCCAGTCCAGCTCTAGGCATTTTCCCCCAGCTCCTTGAGGACGAACGGCAAAGATTTGCCAATTACAGGCTCTCTGCCTTGAAACCTTACCTTGTATGCCAGCACCTCGACGCCTGCCCCGACTACCCGGGCGAGCGTATCAGCGTATACCTGATCTATATGTGCTGCAGGTCTGACCTCACGAATTCCGGAGTGCTGCACACAGAAAAACAGCACTGCACGCTGACCCTGCTTCACGATGCGCATCAGCTCACGCAGATGCTTGCTGCCGCGTGTACTCACGGAATCCGGGAAACAACCCTTTCCATGGCTTGCCGGGTTCTCCAAAAGGGTCACGCTTTTCACCTCCACGTAACAATCCGCAAGATCCGGGTGCGCGGACAAAAAGATATCGATGCGGCTATTTTCAGATCCGTACTTCCGTTCCAGCTTCATTTCCGCATACCCCTGAAGTTCAGGTATGCGATTCTCCAGAATGGCACTTTTCGCCAGCCCATTCGCTTTGATCGTGTTTACGCCGATGTAATGACCTCTTGACGTCTTGAGGAACTCCCACGTCAGCGGATACTTTCGTGCGGGGTTGTCCGACCGGGAGAGCCATACCTGGGCCCCAGCCTCGACACAGTTTTTCATCGATCCGGTATTTGGACAGTGCACCGTGACGATTTCACCATTATCCATCAATACATCCGCCAAAAATCGTTTGTACCGCCGAACCAGCTTTCCATGTACCAGAGAAGGATCTCGCATGCTCCGTCGCACCTGTAAACGATGGACAATGATAGCACCGGACCCAGTCACAATTCGGACTCTTGTGAGCGGATAAATCCTGCTCCTGCCTGTCGATCACTCGGGATAATTGTTACTTGGCGAAACGGAAACGATCTGGTAATGTACGCCGCTCGATTTGGAACCCGAATTTTTGTGGCATAGAGAACTGGAACTACCTATGGCGGCAAAACGAAAAAAAATGGCAGCAAAGACCAAAACTAAAACTTCTCCTAAAGCGAAGGCCAGGTCTGCGACGGCCAGGAAAATCAAGGGTACGAAAGCCAGGAAGGTTAAGGCTAAGGTCAAAGCCAGGGGAAAGATCAAGGTCAAGGGAAAGGCTAAGGCGAACACCCAGACCAGGGCAAAAGCTAAAACGAAATTGAAAGGCAAAGTCAAGGTAAAGGCTCGACTGAAGTCCAGTGTAAAAAAGAAGGCAAAAGCCAACTCCCGGTCCAAGACAAAAGTTAGAAAAGTGTCTCCCCAAAAATCAACAGCGACAAAGAAGGTAAAAACAACGGTGACAGTGGTAGCGAAGAAAACGCCAAAAACATCTGCATCCAGTGGAAAAGCAAAAGCAGCCACCAAAACAAAACCCGGCGTCAAAACGGCCTCAGCAGCTAAAGCGAAAGCTAAAAAGTCGGGAAACAAGACCGCTCCCAGGAAGACGGGCGCCACCAAAGAGAAAAGAACAAAGGCTGCAAAAAAGCAGGTCGAAATCAAACCCTATACTCGCAAGATCAATGAGGGGTATATGAATGAACAACAACGGAACCACTTCAAAGACCTGCTGCTGATCTGGAAAACCCGTTTGATGGAGGAAGTCGACCGCACCGTGAGCCACATGAAAGATGAAGCAGCGAATTATCCTGATCCGTCTGACCGGGCAAGCCAAGAGGAAGAATTTAGCCTCGAGTTGCGTACACGGGATCGGGAACGCAAGCTAATTCGAAAAATCGACAATACCATTGAGCTCATCGACCAGGACGACTACGGGTATTGTGAGTCGTGTGACGTCGAAATTGGGGTTCACCGACTTGAAGCCCGTCCAACTGCAACGCAGTGCATCGATTGCAAAACCCTGGACGAGATGAAAGAAAAACAACTCCACGGTTAGACATCCCAATTGCTGGTCGAGCTCGCTGACAAGCGATGAATTTAACCAGCAATTACATCGGCAGGTTTGCACCTTCTCCATCAGGCCCCCTGCACTTCGGGTCCCTGGTTGCAGCAGTTGCAAGCTTCATGGATGCCAGAAGAAATGACGGTACCTGGTTACTCAGGATCGAAGACCTGGATCCCCCCAGAGAGTCTATAAGCGCCCCCGCGAGAATTATTGACCAACTGAATGCACATCACCTGCATTGGGACGGTGACATCCTGTATCAGAGTTTAAGACAGGATGCTTACTCCGCCGCCCTGGACCGGCTCATGCAATCCGGCCTAGCCTATCCATGCGATTGCACACGGAAAAACACGCCGGCTGTTTACCCGGGAACCTGCCGTGACAAGCCCCCAGGCACTGTTGGAAAACCCCATGCTTTTCGCCTGCGCGTTGATACACCCATGATAAGCATTGAAGATCACATCCTGGGTCCACAACAGTGGCAACTAGGCAAGGACATGGGGGACTTCATCATAAAGCGCAAGGATGCCCTGTTTGCTTACCAACTGGCAGTGGTGGTTGATGACGCATTTCAGCATATTACCCATGTTGTCCGGGGAGCTGATCTTCTGGAATCAACCCCGGGCCAGATTTATCTCGCCGGGAGACTGAATCTGCCAGTCCCTCACTATCTGCATTTCCCGGTAGTACTGGGAGATTCCGGAGACAAGTTGAGTAAACAAACTCATGCGGCTCCCGTTTCGAATCATGATGCCGTGAATAACCTGAAGCACTCACTTGGTTTTCTTGGACAACAAGTTCCGCATAGAGCAACGGAGATTGGGAAGTTAGTTGACGAGGCAATTGCCAACTGGAACGTGAATGCAATTCCAAAACGCCTTGCCATTGCCCAATTTCTCCGCGGGTCATAGGAAGCCTATGATCACACTTTGTCTCCCTGGGAAGTCCTGCAGGTTAAACTCATTAGGTTTACAATCCTGACATGTTTGAGAAAATCATCATCTTCATGGTACTGGGTATCTTCGTTTTCACGCCCGCCTTGAATAGTTGGTGGAATAACGAATTCCTTGTCTGGTATGAACTCTATCTCCCGTGGATTCTTCTAATCATAGGGGCGCTTGGCCTTCACTGGCGAACAGACCATCGGAACCCCGATTGACGCCATGTTTTCTCTGACACAGCTGTTCGTTGTCGGCATCACCTACCTGACCGTATTGTTCGGCTCCGCCTATGCCGCTGAAAAAGGATACATCCCACGTGCCATAGTAAATCATCCCGCCACTCGTGTTTTATCTCTGGGGGTATTTGCCGGTGTGATCGCATTTTACGGCGCCGTGGGATTTGCGGCACGGTACGGCACCGGCTACCTGCTGTATTTTATCGGCGCCAGCGCTGCATTTTTTATCGCACCCGTGCTATTGGCACCTATCGGCAGAGTAGCACTAGCCCACAAATTGGGATCACTCGCCGATGTCTTTGCGTTCCGCTACCCAGGCCCCTGGGTGGGCGGCATAATCAGCCTGCTGATGCTATTAGGCGTGCTGCCTTTACTAGCCCTGCAGATACACGCAGTAGCAGTTACCGTGCATCTGCTCAACCAGGAATTAAGTGTAGACACGCTCGCAATCGTATTTTCTTTGACCATGACACTATTTACGATCTTGTTCGGCGCAAGGCATCTCTCCACTCGAAACAAACATGAAGGTTTGGTGGTGGCTATCGGGTTGGACTCAATTTTAAAGCTCGCCGCGCTGATGTTCCTGGCCTGGTACTGTGTGTCACATATTTTTGGCAGCGTCGAGGCGATGCAGCTCTGGCTAAAGGACAATCGGGCTCTCCTGACTGCATCAGAACAGCACCTGAGTGACGGCGCGTCCCGCGCACTGCTGCTGACATTTTTCGCAGCGACTGTCGCAATGCCCCATGTTTATCACATGCTGATCGTCGGGAACGATGATCAACGCGCATTGGCGGGAGCCCGCTGGGGCTTTCCCCTGTACTTGCTATTATTTAGCCTTTGCATACCGCCTGTTCTGTGGGCTGCCCAAAAGCTCGCTGTCAATACGCCAGCAGAGTTCTATCCCGTTGCCGTTGGCCTGGCAACTGGAAACGAAGCTATTACCATCCTCGCCTTTATTGTCTGCCTTGCAGCTGCGAGTGGCGTGCTCATCGTCACTACAATCGCATTGGCTTCAATGACGCTCAACCACATCCTTCTGCCCATGTATCGTCCATCCCGCGGCGTAGACATTTATTCCCTGCTGTTAAACACCAGGAGAGGTCTGATTGCAGTCATCATTCTTGCGGCATTCGGGATCTATCAACTATTGGGCGAAGACCAGGGCCTGATGAATTTCGGTATTATCGCATTTATCGCAGTTCTGCAATTCCTACCAGGGCTTATCGGAGGCTTCCATTGGCACCAGTCAAACCGAAGCGGGTTAATTGCAGGGCTCATTACAGGACATTTGGTCTGGTTCTCTTTTCTGCTGCTACCGTCGATTTATGGCATGCTCCTCGGTACACCCTTCACCCTTGAAATCAGTGACAAATCCCTGCAGCTGATGGTATCAGTGTCACTAGCGTCCAATGCTCTGATGTTTGTAATTTTTTCAACGCTCACCAAACCCACACCTGAAGAAACCCTGGCGGCGCAGGAATGTATGTCGGACTCTTTTTTCAATACTTTTCACGGTGAACTGCAAGCCCGGTCAGTATCAGAAATGGAAAACAATCTCGCCATGGCGCTTGGTCGTAAAGCATCAAACAGGGAGGTTAATCTGGCCCTGTCAGAGTTGAGTTTCCTGGAGGACGAACATCGCCCACACGCCTTAAGCCAACTTCGCGTCCAGGTGGAAACTAACCTGTCGAGCATGTTGGGACAAACCATCGCTCACAAGATTATCGGCCGGGTCTTGCCTTTCAAGTCCACATCCGGCTCTGTTCACGCACTAGAAGGTTACCTCGAAGATTATCGATCACAATTAACGGGATTAGCTGCCGAACTCGATGACCTTCGGCGCTACCATCGGCAGGTTCTCCAGGACCTTCCAACCGCAGTGTGTTCTGTAGACACCGATCATGTGATTCGAACCTGGAACCACGCCATGCAGGAGGTTACTGGCATTGAAACCGGGAAAATTGTCGGCTTGCCCATTACCAGCCTGACAGAGCCATGGAAAGAACTCCTCAACACCTTCATCTATAACGATTCGACCCACCAGCTTAAGATCGAACTGGAGGTTTGCGACCAACCTAAACTCATCAATCTGCACAAGGCTTCCATCGTCAACAACCCGAAGGAAAAAGGCGATCTGGTCATCGTCATCGAAGACCTGACCGAATCAAAACTTATCGAAGAACAGCTCATTCATAGCGAGCGTCTTGCTTCTATCGGGCAGTTCGCAGCAGGTATCGCGCACGAAATCGGTAACCCTGTGACGGGTATAGCCTGTCTTGCTCAGAACCTGAAAATTGATACTGATCAACCGGACCTCATCGAGTTATCCAACACTATCCTGGAGCAAACAGACCGCATCTCGAACATCCTGCAATCGTTAGTCACTTTCGCCTACAACAGCAAAGGGGATATGAAACGACCCAGCGTTCCAGTGGAGATGCGAGTGTGCATCAACGAAGCAATCAATTTGCTGTCACTGAACCAGAGAGAACATGAAGTATTGTTCACTAACCTATGCCAAGAAGATGTCTACACGCTTGGTGACCCCCAGAGACTATCCCAGGTATTCGTCAACCTGCTTTCCAACGCCCAGGATGCTTCTTTGGCACACAATGAGGTTCAGATCACTGGCCACGTTGAAGATGAAGTTGTTGTTATTGCTATCATCGACCAGGGTCACGGTATTTCGTCCAGTCATCTAAAAAGAATTTTCGAACCCTTTTTTACCACCAAGGATCCAGGGGAAGGAACGGGACTCGGTCTTGCTATCGTCACCATGATCATAGAAGAACATCATGGTTCGATCACCGCTGAATCAGCTGGCGAGTCCGGCGGCACACGCGTGATCATCAGGCTTCCGCAGTATGTTCAAGGAGATTCTTTGGTTAAAGAGTATGCCACTGAGTTGACTTCATCATCCAAATCGTTGTTTAGTTCATCACTCAGTAAATGAGCTCAGGTGTTAGCGGGAAAGTATGACCCGAAAGAAAATTCTTATAGTCGAAGACGAAGTCGTAATTCGATCCTCACTCAAGAAATTCCTCGAGAAAAAAAATTATAAAGTATGTGAAGCAAGTTCTGTGGAAGGGGCCGTAAAACAGGATCTCGGCAGGTTCTGTTTAATCATCACCGACCTTCGGCTTCCAGGACCACCAGGTACCGACATCATTCGGCTAGCCCCTCATGTCCCCGTGCTCGTAATGACCAGCTATGCCAGCCTGAAATCTGCCGTTGAAACGATGAAACTCGGCGCGGTGGATTACATCGCCAAGCCATTCGACTTTGAGGATCTGCTGAAGACAATTCATAAGCTGATCGAAGAACCCAATCAGACATCGACCATCGCCAACATGCTGGGAAACTGCGATGCCATGGTAGAGCTGTTCAGCCGCCTTCGAAAAGTCGCCCCGACTGATTCCAACGTACTGATTGTCGGTGAATCTGGCACAGGGAAAGAGCTTGTTGCCAAGGCTATTCACAATGCTAGCGCACAATCATCCAAAAAGATGATTTTGCTTAATTGCGCGGCGATTCCGCATACATTGATTGAATCCGAACTCTTCGGCCATGAGAAAGGAGCTTTCACCGGCGCCACCAGTGCCCGCGTTGGTCTGGTTGAGGCGGCCGATGGCAGCACCCTGTTCCTGGACGAAATCGGCGAACTCACCCTGGAGGCTCAGGCCAGGTTACTCCGTGTTCTGCAGGAAGGGGAAGTGCGTCGGGTCGGTTCCGTCGAAACTAAAAAGGTATCAGTGAGGTTGATTGCGGCAACACACCGCGACCTGAAAACCCTGGTTAAAGACAAGCAGTTTCGAGAAGATCTCTACTATCGACTGAATGTATTCAAACTTGAATTGCCACCTCTCAGGGACCGGCAGAATGACCTGATGTTAATCGCGGACCATGTCCTGCAACGCATCACCAGAAAACTCAAGAAACAGGCTCTTACCTTCACTGAACAAACCCGGGAAGTAATCTCCCAGTATGGTTGGCCGGGGAACGTCCGGGAGCTGGAAAACGCGATCGAGCGCGCAGTAATACTTTGCGAAAGCTGCTCCATCACGCCGGAATTATTGGCCGTGGAAGCAGAAGCACCACACCGATCAGTCCAGGACAATGAAACCGCGATGGATGACAATGTTTCTCTGAAGGACTACTTCCAGCAATTTGTCCTGAAAAACCAGGACCAGATGACAGAGACAGAGCTTGCCCTCAAACTCGGCATCAGTCGAAAAAGTTTGTGGCAGAAGCGACAAAAACTCGATATCCCGAGGAAAAAATCCAGGAAAAAGTAACTCCCGGAACCAGCAGTGGAACTTGTCCCCGCGAAAGTCGGAAGGAACAAGAAAAATGGGTAATATTCGTTCACTGTTACCAAAGGAAGCATCAGGTCGTAACCTTGGGTAACACTTAGGCGTGGAGGTAACACTCATATTATTCGTAAGTGCTTGTTTCTATTGCCTAAACTTAGTTGGCACAATTACTGCTTCATTGTCACTCCGGAGAAGAACCATTAAAATGATTACAATCATTCCTCTCTAACCGGTTCTGGTACTGAGTATGTAATTACTCTTTGCCGAATCCAACAATAAGAACAATATAACAACAAGAATAATAAAACTGGCTCGCTGAATGGGAAAAGTTTACTTTTCCCATTTTCTTTTTTCGCTTCCTGAAACAATGGCTGGGTCCGTCAACCCGATAGTCGCTCAAGCCTGGGTTGTCTGATAACATCCAGTCATAACCTCTCTTTTATCCAACACTTTTTTGTGCAACCTTTTCGTTCTCTTTCTGTACAATCAAGACGAAATTACACCTACCTGAAGCCTTATCCATATTCGAAATGAAGCGGCAGAAAACCTTCCCGGTTAACCAGTGAGCGATAACGCAACAACACTTCCCCTGGAACGCATCAGCGTGAACGCTCTAAAAGTTGTCAAGCGCCTGACCGGGCATGGATTTGAAGCATACCTTGTCGGGGGGTGTGTGCGAGATCTGATACTGGGAAGGTCCCCAAAGGATTTTGATGTTGCAACGAACGCTCACCCGGAAGAAGTTCGCGATATTTTCAGAAACTCCCGTACCGTAGGCAGGCGATTTCGCATTGTTCATATTCGATTTGGCCGAGACATCGTTGAGGTCGCGACCTTCCGTTCCGCCCACAAAGAAATAGACGAGAACACTCACACAAACGACGGCAGGATTCTTGACGACAACATCTACGGTACTTTTCAAGAAGATGCATATCGCCGTGACTTTACCATGAACGCCTTGTACTACAACATCGATACTGCTGAGATTATCGACCTGGTCAACGGCCTGGACGACATCAAAGCAAATAGAATACGGCTCATTGGTGAACCGGACAATCGTTATCGGGAAGATCCCGTTCGAATGTTGCGTGCATTGCGTTTCAAAGCGAAACTTGGTTTCGATCTTGATGAACAAACCGGTTCCTCCATCCACCATCTCGGTTACCTGTTGCAGGACATTCCACCTGCTCGTATTTTCGAGGAAGTATTAAAACTTTTTATGTCCGGACACGGAGTTGCGACTCTCGAAGCCATGCTGGAATATGATCTTTTCGGCTGGTTGTTTCCATCAACCCGCAGAGTGATGGACGATACCCTGGCGGAGAAACTCATACATCTCGCACTTGCAAGCACAGACAGACGAATCGCCAATGATATGCCTGTGACACCTGCTTTTATTTTTGCCGCTTTGCTCTGGTATCCATTTATTGAAGATAAAAAGCGCCTGGAAGAGGAAGGGGTGGCTCATGTTGAAGCATCTCATGCAGCAGCTGCCAACGTGATTGGAAACCAACAGCTTTTTACGTCAATTCCAAGGAGATTTTCTGGTCCAATGAGGGATATCTGGAATCTTCAGTTTCGATTACCCATCCGCTATGGCAGAAAACCAGAGATACTTGTCACACACAAACGCTTTCGAGCCGCCTATGATTTCCTCCTGCTGCGCGAAGAATCGGGAGAAAAGCTGGACGAACTCGGTCAGTGGTGGACCGATTTCCAGGAAGCCGATGAAGATGCAAGAAGAAAACTAAAACTGCAGACAACCGATAAAAAGAAACGTAAAAGAAACCGCAAGCGTCGTTCCAATCACGATAGAATGAGCGCTAATTCCTATCCACCATAGGAACCATTATTGCCCTTGGACATCAATACTACAGATCTCCCACACTATATTGCCGTTGAAGGACCGATGGCGGTGGGGAAAACTACTTTGACCAAACGGCTCGCGGAGACCTTCAACTACGAGACTCTGCTGGAAACTTCTGACGAAAACCCATTTCTTGAACGCTTCTACCTGAATCGTCGTCAGGCCGCGCTACCGGCGCAATTGTTCTTTCTGTTCGAACGCGCGAGAAAAATCCAAGAGCTGCGTCAGGCAGACATGTTCCGACCAGTACGCGTGGCTGATTTTATTATCGAGAAGGATCGACTGTTTGCCGAAATCAATCTGGATGCCGACGAACTAAAGCTGTATGAAAATATCTATGCACACCTGACCCTTGATGCCCCCACACCTGACCTGGTGATCTACCTGCAAACGCCAGCTGATATCTTACTGGAACGTGTTCATCATCGCGGCGTCAAGGCTGAACAAAACATTGAGAAGGAATATCTTTGCCAGCTAATCGACGCCTATACCAGGTTTTTTCACGACTACAGTGCCGCCCCACTGCTCATTGTCAATGCAGCAGAGATAGATCTCGCTCAGGGTGACGAAGATTTCGAAGACCT
>JACZXW010000125.1 GCA_022571415.1 Pseudomonadota bacterium | reverse complement strand
TGGCACAGATACTGATGGTGAATGATGTGCCATTTGACTACATGCAGACTCGCGGCAGTCATAACTCCGAATACTGGCGTCGATCTATTGGTCATATGATGACCATCCAGCACGAGGTGATGCGCCGCGCCTTGGGTAACAGACCTTAGACAAGCTGGCATTGAACTCAGCTATTACAACGATGACCGCCACAAACGAAAGCATACTATCCCCCGAACAGCTTGCCAGTTTTCACGAACGCGGCGTACTTAAAGTTGATTTCGGATTTGACGTGGACTTACTCGATCGCATCGTCAAAAAAGTGCAGCCTCTTTACTCGGAGCAGTATAGACGGGGAGAAATTGTCAACGAGCGGCTTCAAGATGCCTGGAAGCATGTTGATGAAGTGCGGGAACTCGCTGTGCATAAAAGCGTCACCACTGCCCTTAGAGAACTCCTTGGTCGCAAAGCATTACCGTTTCAGACTCTGAACTTTCCGGTAGCTACGGAGCAACCCGCTCATTCCGATTACATACATTTTAGTTCTGATCCAGGCGGTTACATGGTCGGAGTTTGGGTTGCACTCGAGGACATCGATAAAAATAACGGGCCGCTAATTTATTATCCTGGCAGCCATCTGCTGCCGGAATACTCCATGGAAGATTTCGATCTCGATTCTGGACCAGATCACTATCCCATTTATGAGGCGCATATTCGCAGCCTGATTCAAGAACACAATTTGACGCCTGAGGTCGGTCTGGTGAAGAAAGGAGAGGCACTACTTTGGCATTCCAATTTGTTGCATGGCGGTGCGAGTCATCTGGATAGAGCGAGAACCCGGCATTCGCAGGTAACGCATTATTATTTTGCAGACTGCAGGTACTACACGCCGCTGTTTAGTACGCGGAACAAGCGCCGCCGTCGTTTTCCCTTCTGGATTCCAGAGACCAGACATTACACGCTTCCTGAAGACCGCCCCCTGCCAGTGCGTGTTTTTCGCCGGGTGCTAAACAAGCTGAGAGGTGGCTAGGCGCGCTGCTAGTCGAAGTAAATATCTTCTTCATCGTGCACATTTTCCACCCTGCGTGCACTGACCATGGCCTTTAAGGAACTCGAGCGAAATTCCCGTCGATATAACACCCAGACCACAATCGCGCAGGCGCCGAAAAAGAACCAGGGATTGATGAACCAGGCCAGCTCTGCCATGGCGAAGTAATAGGCGCGAATACCATAGTTGTAGCTGTGCGCCGCCCGGTCCAATACCTTTGCCATGGCTTCGAAATCCCGATCAACGGCGATGGCGCGATAGTTATCAGCCTCCTTGTAATATTTCACCGTATTAAAAGAAGAACCGAAGAGGATGAAACAGAACCCGTACTGTCGAATCGACCAGGTGAAGGTGAAAAAAGCGTAGATGAAGACGAAGATCAGGACCATCAGTTTCATCTGTATGACTTCAAGTGACACATCGCTGACGAAGCTCAGGCTGGACAGGTCCATCAGTCTGTTACTGGCGGTGCCTAATACAGTAACCAGACTCGCCAGAATTAGCAGGGAAGTGGATGCCAGGAATGACACCTGTTTCTCGAGGCTGGCCAGCAGTTCCGCATCCACTTCACTCATGCCGCTTTGGGTGAGTTTTTTCACCCACTCCATGCGATAACGATAGAGCACGCTGGACAGGCTGTTCCGTTTCTTCGCCGCGCGGCGCGAAAACAGGGTATAACCCGTCCAGCAGACGACAAACCAGGCGAAACTGGTGATGTCCAGAGCACTCAATTCCATGGCGCGGAGCTTACTGAGTGGGTTATGGAAAAGCAAGGTATCGAAAAAGATTCTGTAAATGAGTTCATGCTGTGGCAACATCGGCGGGAAGAACAATTGAAACCGAAGCATTCATGATTCCGCTTGTTATCGTTAAACAGGCTCTGTGCCGCATCGGTCGCCGTGCCGTACTCAAGATCGATCGTTTCGAAGTCGCGAGCGGAGAGCACTGGTGCCTGTTCGGTCCCAATGGTGCCGGCAAAACCCTGCTGGCGAACCTCATCAGTGGCAAGCGTGTCGAGTCGGGTAGCTATGTCCGCTACCAGGCAGGCTTCGATCCTGCTCTGGATATTTACACGGTTTCCTTCGAGGAACAGCAGCGACTGTGGCAGCGCGATAACAGGCTGGATATCAGTGAATTCAGCGACAAGGTGGAGGATGCCGGCACCGTGGTACTCGGGCTTATCGACTCCGCTCGTTTGAATGCAGAGCAGGACCGCGATCTGCTCAATGAATTGTTGATCCAATTGGACTTGCAGGGTGTGCTGGAAAAGGGAATTCGGTTTCTTTCGTCGGGGCAGATACGCAGGGTGCTGATCGCTCGTGCTCTCTATGCAAAAAGAGCCGGTGCGCGCAAATTGCTGATTCTCGATGATCCCCTGGAGAGCATCGACAAAGACTCCCGGGCAAGAATCAGCCATTGTATCGAACACTATCTGAGCGATGACTGCTGTAGTCTGCAACTGTGTCGTCGCAAGCAAGATATCCTGCCCGGTGTAACTCACATGGCGATCATGGATGCGCTGTCACTTCTCGAAACCGGAGATGCCACTACGGTGCGAGCAGGTGATGCCTTCGAGAAGATTGACGCCAGGCGGCCCGAAATTCCAGTGATGCTGCCGCCGCCGATAGTCGACGAAATTGGCGATGAAGACGCGCAGGAGCCTTTGATTGTGCTCGATAATGTCAATGCCGGTTACGGTTCACTCCCGGTCCTGAGCAATGTAAGCTGGACCATGAAGCCACGGCATCACGTGCTCATCGAAGGTCCTAACGGCTGTGGCAAATCCACGTTACTCAGTTTGATCGATGGTGAGAATCACAAGGCCTATGGCCAGGCGGTAACGCTTTTCGGCAGAGTCAGGGGCAGCGGCGAAACTGTATGGGACGTCAAGGCCAGGTTCGGTATCGTCTCCAACGAGCTGCATAACAAGTATGTGAAGGGCTGGAAGGTGCTGGATGTGGTGGTGTCCGGTTTTTTTGATTCCGTAGGGCTTTATGATGACAGCGGCAGTGCCGAGATTGACTGTGCCAGGCAATGGTTAACAACGCTGAAAATCGAAGGGTTGCAGAAGCACTACTATCACGAAATCTCATTCGGTCAGCAGCGTCTGGCGCTGTTGGCCCGGGCGATGGTGAAACATCCGCGGGTATTGATTCTCGATGAGCCCTGCGTGGGGTTGGATGATTTTCATCGCCAACTCATCCTGCAAACTCTGGATATCATTGCCTCACAGGCACACACGAATCTGGTCTATGTGAGTCACGTCGTCGGCGAGCAACCCGGGTGTATCAATCAGCGGCTGCTATTTCTGCCAACGGATTCCGGTGATTTTACGGTCGTGCAATCAGAGCTCTAGCCGCGAATATAATTTTCCAGCTGTTCTATGGTGGACTGTTGATCGCTGATCACATCCTTGACCAGGTCGCCCAGGGAGAGAACGCCAACCACGGTGTCGTCGTCGACAATCGGCAGGTGGCGAATGTGATTTTTGCTCATGATAGCCAGCGAGGCATCGACGCTCTGGGTGGAGGGCACAGTGATGAGCTTAGTACTCATGATTTCGCCGACTAAGGTGTCTTTGGAAGAGCGGCCCTTGAGGATCACTTCACGAGCATAGTCCCGTTCAGAGATGATGCCTTTGAGCGCGGGACCCTCCATCACCAGCAGGGCGCCTGCGCGTTTGTCCGCCATTGCCTGTATGGCCTCCAGCACCGTGGCATCCGGCCTAATTGACCAGATTTCGTTAGATTCTTTTTGTCCTAATATCTGTTTTACAGTGTGCATCATTCACTCCTATGAGGTGGCATGATGGCAATCAGTTTACCCGCGACAGAGAAATATTGGCGAAGTCTGCGTTACTGCCATAGAAGCCATAACTGTCGTTGACAAACAGGGTGAGTTTGCCATCACATGCTGCGACCAAGCCGTAACCACCATTAGCTTCATCGCTGTCTGCTATACATCTGGGCCAGAAACAACTGCTGAAGCCCATGGATAGTGCCAAAAATATTGAAAGTTTCCCTAATTTTTTCAACTACTTGAAGCTCTGACCTCTGACAGTCACGGCAACCTTAGAGGCGGTGACTAAAACTCCAATTCTGTAAATAGTACCCCTCAGTTTGTCCGAGCTCAATCAACGATAGCCATCTCCATGGTAAATCCTCGCAATTAGGCGGGTTTCGTAGCTGCCGTAAATACACCGCCGGTCTTGCCATCGATGTGGATTACACGGATTATGATTATCTATGACAATCTCCCTGTCCCTGCCAGAAGCCAGAAAACTAGTCCTGCAAAGCCAGCGCCTGTATAGCCGCCACAGTTTTGGTGGCGGCGTAGAGGGGACATTAAACGCGATTCAGCACCTGGGCTACGTGCAGATAGACACGCTCTCGGTTGTCGCCAGGGCCCATCTGCATACGCTGTGGAATCGCGTTGCGGGATTCAGCCAGGCCCACATCGATCAATTGCAGAAAAATCGGAAAATCTTCGAATACTGGTCTCATGCCCTGTCGATCCTGCCGATGACGGATTATCGTTATGCGCTCCCCAGGATGAATCGCATCGCCAGTGGTGAGACCCATTGGTATCCCAAAGATTCGAAACAGACCCATTACGTGCTGCGACGAATTCGAGCGGAAGGCCCCTTGTCGGCGAGGGATTTCAACGATAAGAAAAGCAGCAAGGAAATGTGGGCACTGGCGCCTTCGAAGATTGCTCTCGAGCAGCTTTTTATGGAAGGCAAGCTGATGATTGCCCAGCGGAAGAACTTCCACAAAGTCTATGAATTGCGCGAGCGAGTGTTACCGGACGATGTTGATACTCGCGAGCCCGGCGACGCCGAGTACTGTCGGTATCTGATCAGCAGTTACCTGCGCAGCCATGGTCTGGGGCAGGTTAAGGAGACTATCTACCTGAGAAAGGGAATGGGCCCGCTAGCGCGCCAGGTAGCGAAAGATATGGTAGAAGAAAATCTACTGGTGACTGTGCAGGTGGATGGCAGGGAGTACCTCTGTTTCCCATCGGCACTGGAATGGCTGGAGACGAAAACCCCGCGAGCAAGGCTGCGAATACTGTCTCCATTTGACAATGCCATTATTCAACGCCGGCGCATCAACGAACTTTTTGCTTTCGATTACCAGATCGAATGTTATGTTCCGAAGGCGAAGCGCAAGTTTGGTTACTATAGTCTCCCCATATTGCAAGGTAATAGGCTGGTTGCACGCATGGATGCGAAGGCATCGAGGAAGGATAAGGTATTCCATATACTGCATTTGCATCTGGAGAAAACGGTACGCAGTGCAGACAGGTTTTTCAATGCGCTATGGCCAGAATTACAAAAATTTCTTGTATTAAATGACTGTGAGAC
>JACZXW010000033.1 GCA_022571415.1 Pseudomonadota bacterium | reverse complement strand
TTAACGGTAACCCCCCCTGATCCTAATTCTCCCGCCAGGGAACGGCTGTATCCTTCTATTCCGGCTTTGGCCGCAGCGTAATTACTTTGTCCTGGATTGCCCATACGAGCAACCACGGAACTGATATTAATCACCCGGCCCCATCGTGCCTTGGTCATACCCCGCAAACACGCTTTCGTCACCCGATAGACAGAGCCAAGATTGGTATCTATCACTGAATTCCATTCGGCTTCCTTCATTCGCAACGCAATGTTGTCCCGGGTGATGCCAGCATTATTGACCAGGATTAAGGGCGCGGCATGGTTACCCTTGATGGCAGTATAGAAGGCATCGATTGAGTCAGAATGTGCAACATCCAGTACATATCCTTTGCCACTGCCGCCCAACATGTCCGAGATAGCCTGCGCGCCAGTCTCCGACGTTGCCGTACCGATAACTTCCATGCCGTCCTGCACCAGTAACTCGGCGATACCCTTGCCAATTCCCCTGCTGGCCCCGGTAACAATGGCCACTTTTTTATCTGGCGTGCCATTCATATCGACAATTCCCCTGTGACGGCATTGATCGACTCAAGTGAATTGATGTTATCAATAGCCAAAGACCTGTCGATACGTCGATTCAAGCCGGAAAGAACACGGCCCGGGCCACACTCAGTTATCCTGGTTACGCCTTCTGCCACCATTTTCACGATGGTATCGGTCCACAAGACGGCACTGTACATCTGTTTCACCAGGTTTTTCCTGATATTTTCGGGATCATCGCAGAAGTCCGCATCGACATTCTGGACAATCCGGATTTGTGGCACGTTTAGTGTTACCCCTTTGAGGGCATCTTCCATCTGGTCGGCTGCGGGTTGCATCAATGCACAGTGGAATGGAGCGCTTACGGACAAGGATAGCGTGCGTCTTGCTCCGGCTTCTTTACACGCTTGTATCACTGCATCCAGCGCCTCGTTTTGCCCGGCGACGACGACCTGACCCGGCGCATTAAAATTCGCGGTCTGTACGAGCTTGCTGCCGATGAAACCGGCACAGATAGCGCTCACTTCTTCATCTCCAAGACCGAGTACTACCGCCATTCCCCCTTCGCCAACGGGTACCGCATTTTGCATAAACTGGCCTCGTTTTGAGACGAGCGAGACGGCGTCAGCAAAATTCAGGACAGAGGCCGCGACCAGCGCGGAATATTCACCAAGACTGTGACCTGCAACAAGATCGGGAACGGGTGCGCCTTTCTCCAGCGCCAGGCGCCAGAGGCCAATTGAAGCTGTTAACAGTGCGGGCTGGGTATACTCGGTCCGATCCAGCTTCTCTGCCGGACCTTCCTGCACCAGCTGCCACAAGTCGTAACCAAGAATTGCAGATGCTTCTTCAAAAGTGGGGCCCAATACTGCCTTCGCATCCCCCAACATCCCCACCTTCTGGGAACCCTGGCCCGGAAATACATACGCCAGTTTACTCATGTCCTTTCTCTGTCGCTGCGAGAAGAATTCCCTGGACTAGTCGCTCGTGATATGAATAACTTTTTTACCGCGGTAAAAACCATCTGCTGTTACATGGTGTCGTCGATGAATCTCGCCAGTGGTCGTATCCTCGGATAAGGTCGGACCCTGTAGTGAATCGTGCGAACGGCGCTGACCACGTCTTGAACGAGTAACCTTGCTTTTTTGAACAGCCATTGCCTGCTCCTTTCCTTATAAGTTTGTATCTTTTTGCATTTTTGATAATGCAGCAAAAGGTTGATGTGTTTCCCTGTTATCAGCAGGCCCTGGCTCTCGATTAAACTTTCCACAGGTTCCAGGACTGTGTCTTGGCACCATAGGCAGGCTGATGATCAATTCATCTTCAAACAGGTCAACCAACGTGACCAGTCTGCTGTCGACAACGAGTCCATCTTCACTCTGCCTTAGTTCAAGTAACTCAGACTCTGAATTGACCAGAATCAATCGAATCCCAATTTGCAGCGGAATCTTAAACGTCTCCAGACAAGTCTGGCAAACAAGACCGGCTTCGAGGCTCGCCTTGCCAATGGCCAACGTCCGCTGTTTTTTGTGCTTCCTGAATTCCAGCCTGACCTGCGCGTTTCCATCATCATTATCCAGCAGCCTTGCCAGCCGCGAGAATCGATGTAACGGGATAATGCCTTGCAAGATGGCCCCATCGCTCACCTGGTTGCGGTGATCGACCTGTTCTGGAAGAGGCCCTGTCAACATAAGGGGCGCATATTAGGCATCCGTCCCAGCACTGTCAAATGGTAATATACCGAACCTCTGGCCTTTGCATCACAATAAGAACGCGATTATGGATGACGCTATTCCCTTGCATCAGACCCGGGAACCGAAAATCATCCTGGCGTCCACTTCAATCTACCGGGGGGAACTCCTTGGCAAACTAAAAATCCCGTTTGAGCAGGTCGATCCGGCGTACCAGGAATCGGCCAGAACGGGTGAGTCGCCACGTAAAATGGCCCTGCGCCTGGCCCTGGGTAAAGCTCAGTCAGCTGTTAGCAGGATTGAGTCACATTCGCCATTTATCGTTATCGGCTGCGACCAGGTTGCACATCTCGGCGCGCAGGTCTTCGGCAAACCGGGTTCATTTGAGGCCGCCTCCAGGCAACTCGCCACCTGTAGCGGGAATTGGGTTTCGTTCACCACAGCAATATGCCTCATTGACGAGCGCGGTCGCAGCCATCAGGCAGCGGAATGCTACCGGATCAAATTCCGCTCTTTGGCACCGCAGGAAATTACCGCCTACCTTGATATTGACCAGCCATTCGACTGCGCTGGCAGCATCAAAGCTGAATCAACCGGCATCACACTATTGGAAGGCTCCAAGGGACGAGACATCAATACGCTTTACGGGCTACCGCTGATGCTGTTACAGGAAAGTCTGGCGTCATTTGGTTGGCAACTTGATACATTAAGATACAATCATAACTAGCTGATAATATTCATATTTATCTCGTCAATAAGTCGCTGCATCTGACCTTCGACCGGCGCTTCAACAACAATGGCAGGATAATCACCAAGGGCAGGGATCTCCAGCCGCGCAGCATGCAACATCAGCCGTTTCATCCCCCTGATTCGCAATTTTCTGTCTTCATCCTCAAATCCATACTTGTCATCACCCACCACCGGAAACCCGGCATATCGGCAATGCACCCGGATCTGGTGCGTCCGACCGGTTATCGGCGCTGCTTCCAGGACACTGTATTGCCCGTCGCTGGCAGTGGATCGAAATTCTGTGAGGCATTCCTTTCCACCAGGTTGAACTCTGCTCAACCTCTCCCCGCTGCGCAGGATATTCCGCATAATCGGTGCATTGATGTGCTGTTTGCGCGGTGGCCATCTGCCGTGAGTGACCACAGAATAGTATTTCTTCAGACGGTTCTTGCGCTGCAATTCAGCCTGCAACAGCTTCAAATAGGAGCGCCGCTTTGCAATCATCAGGCACCCGGAAGTACCACGGTCCAGCCTGTGGACCAGTTCCAGGCTTCTCTCCCGGGGACGGGCATGGCGCAGGGATTCTATGATTCCCGCGGAGATGCCGCTGCCCCCATGGACTGCAATTCCCTCGGGTTTGTTGATAATTATCACGACTTTATCTTCATAAAGTATTGTTTTTTCTATACTTTTCTCGAGATAGATATTGCGTGTATCGCTGCCCTCACTGACTCGAACCGGTGGCACCCTGAGCCGGTCGCCGGTCTGCAGGCGAGTGTCGGGTTTTATGCGCTTACCATTTAACCGCACCTCTCCTTTGCGGATGATTCGATAAATTCGTGATTTTGGAACACCTTTGAGGAGACGCAGGAGATAGTTGTCCACCCGCTGTCCGGCGAAATCCTCTTCTATTTCAAGGAGTTGTACATTTGGAGGTCTGGCGGGACCGCTGGGCTTAACAGACATATTTATGACGAGTCACTTTGATCACACATTATTTACTGCTATTATGGCGCGCAGACGAGTTTATACATCATCTGAATGATTCAAACCGTCTTTAACCCACTAAGCGAATAAATTATCGCATAGATGAAATTTAAGAATTCCAGCAACTCTCCGAATCGGAAGTGCTGGGTAAGTTTAACCGCGTTCAACTGACCGCGACTAAGAATTGTCAAATCAGTTTATTGCTACAACATGGCGTTCTAAGAAGCAATTGTTCAGGCAGAATATCTAGACCAATCCCACTACATCAGGGAATATTCTCCATCATAAAAATCTACCGCTGTTGCATAGAAAAACAATAAACATGTCAAGGAGTTATATCGAGCACTCCCTGCTGGATGCTATTTAGAACCAAAGATTTGGCTAATCACCTGGTCGCGGCGTTAGGAGCGCCCACACAAGTGATATCGTAATGAAAAGAATGCTAATTAACGCCACTCACGCTGAGGAGTTGCGAGTCGCCCTGGTAGACGGGCAAAAATTGTACGACCTAGACATCGAAAGTAGAGCCAAGGAGCAAAAAAAGGCTAACATCTACAAGGCCCGGATTACCCGGGTTGAACCGAGCCTCGAAGCCGCCTTTGTGGACTTTGGCGGCAATCGACATGGTTTTCTCCCCCTCAAAGAAATCGCGCGAGAGTATTTTTCCATTCCCCCGTCAAAGATCAAGGGGCGGATCAATATTTCTGAAGTGGTCAAGGAAGGTCTGGAAATTATCGTCCAGGTTGACAAGGAAGAACGTGGCAACAAGGGAGCAGCGCTGACAACCTTCTGCAGTCTGGCTGGTCGATATTTGGTTCTAATGCCGAATAACCCGCGCGCCGGTGGGATATCCCGCCGCATCGACGGAGAAGAGCGCGACCTGCTAAGGGAGTCCCTGGCGCAACTCGAGATTCCCAAGAACATGGGTGTCATCGTGCGCACCGCCGGGCTCGGCAGAAGTGCCAAGGAACTGCAATGGGACCTCAACTATCTGCTCCAGTTGGCTGAGTCCATAAAGAATGCAGCAAAAGAACAGAAAGCACCCTTCCTCATCTACCAGGAAAGCGATGTCATCATTCGCGCAATCCGGGATTATCTGCGTGACGATATTGGCGAAATACTGATCGACACCGATGAGGCACTCGAACAGGCGATCAAGTTTGTCGAACAGGTGATGCCTCAATTCAAATCGAGAATTCAGCGCTACGATAGCGATGTACCCCTCTTCAACCGGTATCAGATTGAGGGCCAGATTGAATCGGCTTTCCAACGGGGGGTAAGCTTGCCATCCGGTGGTTCCATCGTGATTGACCCGACGGAAGCGCTCGTTTCCATCGACATCAATTCAGCGAGAGCGACACGCGGAGCCGATATCGAAGAAACTGCGCTTAATACAAACCTGGAAGCAGCGGATGAAATCTGTCGCCAGCTGCGGTTACGTGACATTGGTGGACTCGTTGTCATCGATTTTATTGATATGGCCTCGCCGAAAAACCAGCACATCGTAGAGAACCGGATGCGCGATGCACTACAGGTTGACCGGGCCAGGGTGCAGGTGGGCAAAATTTCCCGCTTTGGCCTGCTGGAGATGTCACGGCAAAGATTACGGCCGTCACTGGGTGAAACCAGCGGTATTGTTTGTCCTCGTTGCAGTGGACTCGGTTCTATCAGGGATATTGAGTCCTCTGCTCTGGCGGTCATTCGCATGGTGGAGGAAGAGGCATTGAAGGACACCAGTGCCGAAATCAGGGCATTCCTGCCTATCCCGGTTGCTTCATTCCTGGTCAATGAAAAACGCAGCGAACTGAGTGACATCGAGAAAAGGAACAACGTTCGCGTGGTTATTTCTGCAGACGCGACCATGGAGACTCCGCACTACAGGGTAGAGCGAATCCGTATCAGCGAGGGTGAAGAGAGTCTCGCCAGCTATGAAATAACCAGCTCCGAGGAGAAGGAAGAAACGCCCCAGACTGCGGCCAAGGCCATCGCACCAGAAAAAGCAGCCGTGCAAAGCGTCGCTCCTGCTGGGCCTCCCCCCCGACCTGCAAAGCAAAGTGGACCAGGGATTCTGGCAAGTATCATCTCCATCTTCTCTGCTAACAAGGTAGAAAAGAGATCCCCGGAAAAAGCGAGAGGCAGGTATAACGAAAAACGCTCTGGCGTGAATGAACGAAAGGAGACAAGTCGCCGCGGCGATCGAAACAGTCGCACCGACCAGAGTTCAAGGAACAGGCAGGAAGACAATCGTAACAAACGGCGAAACGAGCAGCGTAGCAGCAGAAGCCGAAATGGCGACGATAATCGTAAAAATAACGATGGGCGTAAATCTGGCAATCGGCCCCAGCGCGCAGAACAAAGTCGGTCAGAGTCCAGAGACAGGTCCCGTGAAACAGATCAGGTCGAGCAGAAAGGAGAAGACAAGCGAAACCAGGGCAACCGGGAACGCGGTCCACAAAAGCGCCGCAGTCGGCCGGTGGAATCCGTGGATGCGAAAGAAAACAGCAAGCAATCAGCAGAAAATGTCAGACGGGAAACGAAGAAAGATCAGACCCCGCAAGCGGATCCTGCGGTCACGGTCACAGCGGTGGTAACAGACAAACCAGTCGAGACCACCGAAGCGCATGCAGAACCTGTGGTCCAGGCTTCGACCCGCGGTCGGGCAGCCAATGACCCACGGGATAAACCCGTTCCGGCAGGCTCGGGTTCGGTATTGGTAGATGCACCAGAGCCGATCAAGGCTGAAGTGCTGGAATTTGTTGAGCCAGTCATTGAGTCCACGCATCCCAGCACCCGCGGTCGAGCAACAAATGATCCAAGGGGCGGAGCGGTGATCAATTCGGTTTCATCCGAGCCGGAAGAAGAAAATTTGCCTGAGATGAACGCGGCAGAGTCGCATAGCCCATCAACAGAATCAGCAGGCGTTAAGTCGCCGGATGATGACGAATCGCAAAAAACGCCAGGGTCTTCATCTGAACAGCTTACGGGCTAATACAAAACAGGTTCCATTTCCAGTTCGATACCGAACTCATCCAGAACCTGTTTTGCAACCTTGGCACTTAGCGCCAGAATGTCGCTGCTGCTGGCATTTCCCTGGTTCACGATAACCAGGGCATGCTGTGTTGAAACCATGGCGTCACCGATGGATAGGCCCTTCATCCCGGCCTGTTCAATCAGCCATGCAGCGGGTATTTTATGGACACCGTCGGGCAATTGGCGTGATGGTACATCCGGCCAGCTTTGCCTGAGAATCTCCAATTTTTGAGACTGTAGCTCAGGGTTTTTAAAAAAACTGCCGACATTGCCCAGTTTACCCGGATCCGGAAGTTTTCGTTGCCGTACCGCGATCACCGCGTCGCTTACATCCATCGCAACGGGTGAACTTTGTCCCCGGCTGTCAAGTTCATCAGCAACATCCTGATAGCCCAGGATCGGTTTGAAATCCGGACTGAGCCGCAAGGTGATTCGTGTTATGGCCATCCGGTCTTTCAGTTCATCCTTGAAAATACTGTGGCGATACCCAAAACAGCAGTCACTACTGGTAAATTGGACTTCTTCACCCGTTGCGAGGTCTGTTGCGGCAAGTTCAACGAATACCCGGTCCAGTTCCTGGCCATAGGCTCCAATATTCTGAATCGGCGCGGCCCCCACCAGTCCTGGAATCAGGGACAGGTTTTCAAGGCCGAACAATCCCGTCTGCAAAGTGTGCCGCACCAACCAGTGCCAGTTTTCTCCCGCACCCGCGATCACTTTTTGACCATCGACCTGGACGCCGCGGAAATCCAGCATCAAAACCAGCCCATCGATGTTTCCGGAAAATACAATGTTGCTACCGCCACCCAACACAAGGATGCTTAATTTCTCCTCCCTGGCAAATGCGAGCACCTCGGACAGATCCTGCTGGCTCTGGGCCCTGCAAAAATATCGCGCAGACGCATCAAGGCCAAGCGTATTGAGTCTGGTGAGTTTGAAGTTTTCCTGGAGTAACAAATTGACGACACCGTCTGTTTACGTCGGATTATACCCACTAGTTAACAGTGAATTTTAGTGGGGTATACTGCGCGCTCACAAATTGTTCGGGAAAAACTTTATGGAGTTACAAGACAAGGTCGCATTCATCACTGGTGGTGCATCCGGATTAGGTCGCGCGACTGCAGAAAACTTTATCAGTGCTGGCGCTAAAGTCATGCTGTTTGACCTCAATGAGGAAAACGCACAGAAAGCAGCCGATGATCTGGGCGAAAACGCGAGCTGGGCAGCTGGCGATGTTGCCGATGAAGACGCTGTCAAAGCGGCGATACAAAAGACCGTTGATACACTCGGAGGTCTGCATATAAATGTCAACAGCGCCGGCATCGGGGCTGCAGGCAGAACCGTTGGAAAAGATGGCCCCATGCCACTTAAGACGTTTGAATTTGTAGTGCGCGTCAACCTGATTGGTACATTCAACTGCCTGCGATTGTGTGCCGAGGTGATGCAGCACAACGAGCCAGTGACAGAAGATGGTGAACGTGGGGTGATTGTAAATGTGGCTTCAGTCGCAGCATTCGACGGTCAGGTAGGCCAGGCAGCCTACAGTGCCAGCAAGGCAGGCGTCGCTGGCATGACCTTGCCAATTGCCCGTGATCTGAGCCGCCAGGGCATTCGCATCGCAACCATCGCACCCGGTATATTCGAGACACCCATGATGCAGTTTGCACCCCCCCAGGTACGCGAACCGCTCATTGAAATGACGCAGTTCCCGAAGCGGCTGGGCAATCCCACCGAATTCGCTCAAACCGCGGCCTACATTGTCAACTGTGCCTATATCAACGGCGAAGTCATCCGCCTAGACAGCGGCATCCGCATGGCCCCACGATAATTGAAGCCACCCCGGCTTCAGTCGCGTCGGGCGCAGCTGGAGCATCTAATATTGGAATTCATCGAGTGTTTTCCAGAAAACATCAACCGTATTCCCTTGCCTCCGCTGGCTCGCAGCCCTCCGGGCTCCCCTCACTTCCTCCCAAGCCCCTGCGGGTCTTGCTCGTCTTTCGGTGCTTCGCTTTTACGGCTACGGCAAGGGAATACGGTTGATATTTTCTTCTTCATTCTGCAGGTACAGGCAAAAGATATTTAAACTCAATATTAGAAGCTCTTGCAATAGGAGTAGAGATCACGGCAAGGTAGCCTCTCACAGCAGCATCCGAGGCAGGATAGCCGAGGCGCAGCGTCCCATGGATGGGCTCGAAGCGATGCAGTGAGAGGCTACCTTGCCGTGATCTCTGGTATCAAAGCGAGGACTTCAAGAATTGATACTGGGAAATCTGCTGATATTTTCTGAACGTACCCGCTGCAGTAGTGATGGTTATGCAATGAAGAGCATTTAACGGCGCAAGATCATCGCAAGAATGTCTTCGAATGCGTTTTCGGCTATTTGTTGCATCTCCTCGTCGGTTCTGTCCTGAATGGGATGCGGGACGAAAACTTTGTGGGGATCAAATCCCAGTGATTTTGCCTGGGCGCTGGCAGCTTCTACGAATTCTTCCGATGCAACGAAGCCTCCGGGGATGCCCCTTCTGTCTAGATCCAGAATGTCATGCAAACTGCACGACGTGCACGAGCCTCAATCGGCTAGTGACTCCACTACGACATCACATTCCGTGGCGATTTGCTGGGTCAGTTCCGTGGGAGCTACCCGTGTGAATGTCGGTTTTTTATAACGGCGCGTTTTAATTCCTCGCTGCACCAGCAGATCCTCGATGCGATCGATAAAGATGTCGCCACGAGCTTTTGAAATATCCAGCAAACCCACTGTTAAGCCATCCAGAGAGTCTGGCTTTGGCAGGGGCTCCCGATGTTCCGACATCAATTCCGAAGTCGGGTCCATTAATGTGGTGCTCATGATTAGCTCCTCCTGTTGATCGTTCACTTTTTCTAGTGGCTGGAAATTTCACGGGTAACCGGAATGCTGCCCATCTCCCCGCTGGCTCCCCATCCGGCGATTATGGCAGAAAACAACCCGGCACTTCCGCCCGCTCGTACAATGTTCAGTCCACCTTCGCGAAATTTAGGCAATGTTGCCTCCTTGAATTTTTCCGGAATCCCTTCGGCAATACCCTGTGCGCCGGCGATGAGTTGTTCGCCGGGAATCATCAGCAATTCATCAAGCTTGTCCTTTAGCTGTTGTTTCGACCAGTGCGCATTTCTGAAAACCCTTTCATGTTCCGGTGATATGACCAGGAAAGCATCCGCTGCCATCACCATTTTAGGATGTGAGACAACCCTTAACCCGGCGGCAAAACTCCGTGCCAGTGATTCAGGCTCACGTGATTTTTGATCTACGATTCCCTGCATACCATCTGCGGCAAACAACGTGACGGTTGACTGATCACTGGTGAAGCCCTTTTCAACCGCAAAGGACTCCCAGCAAGAATTTGTTTCGTCCTCAGCAAAGCAGTAGGAGTATTTACCCGGGTTACCAAACACGGAACGATCTACACCGCCAGGTTTGCCGCCGCCAACATTGCGTATCACCAGTTGCAGCGCTCGACCGATCGTGGCATTGGCTCGATTGCCCTGGCCCAGGGCGTTACCTCTTGAATTCATCCCAATGGCACGCGATATCGGGCCATTGACCAGTACCAGGGGTCCAGAAAAATAAGTCGTTGCCAGTAATCCATGCATGCAGAATTCATCCTGCAGGGCAGCTTCAACGGCTGTAATGACCACCGGCAGATATTCGGGTTTACATCCTGCCATGACCGCATTGATGGCGATTTTTTCTATTGTGCATTCCCCGTAGTCCGGGGGCACTGCGCCGATTATTTCATCAGGGTTACGAAAGGTACCCGTTAACATCCGCACCACCCTGATCTCGGTTGGTGGCACCAGGGGCAAGCCATCAGACCAGTCGCGGTCAAAACACGCCTCAATATCGTCTTCTTCGGTTGCAGTGATAACCCGCCTGGAGTGTAAGCTGCCCGTTCCAAACTTGACCGCCAGTTTTTCCAGCATTCCCGGTTCCACGGTCATGGACCCGCACCCTGGTCTGAAACCGGGCAGCTCAGGTGACAATGATTCACCGGTCAGGGCTTCCCAGGCTTTTCTGTCCCAACCAAAGCAGCGACCAGTTTCGTTGCTGTCGTCGTATTTGATGATAGTGGGCACGGTTTCTATATGGAGAGACCAGGACTTTTCCAGTTCCGTGTCGTCAATGACATTGATTTCCGGCGGAAAACCCGGGTTATCCTGAGAATAGACCTCCAGGTCAAACAGCTTAGCCAGCTGCTGCACCACAGGGACCACCAGCTGGCAAGTTGCACAATCTTCTTTTACAACCAGTATAAAATCCGGCACGGCCCTTCTTCATTCAAAATAGTTTTTATCCAAGACTGCTCTTATGCGCTGCAAATCCATCTCAGTATCTATTCCCGGGGGAATATTTTCAACCGCCTGCTCAACGTGAATCTCTATTCCGTGCCACAGCGCACGCAATTGTTCCAGTTTCTCTGTTTTTTCCAGGATAGTGGGTTCCCAGCGGACGTATCTGTTGAGCAGCGAAACCCTGTATGCATAGATACCCAGATGGCGCTGGCACTTTCCAAATTCAGGCAGGCTTTTGTCCGCGGCCGAAAATTCATCTCTCGGCCACGGAATAGGCGCCCTGCTGAAGTACATTGCATTGGAATCGTGATTGACCACCACCTTGACGATGTTGGGATCCATCAGGTCTGCAATATCATCAATAACTTCAGATAAAGTTGCCATCCTGGAACCGGATTCAACGAGATTCCTGGCGACCTGATTAATCACTGCCGGGGGTATCAGCGGTTCATCACCTTGCACATTAACAACTACCTGGTCATCCCTAAACTGCATGATCGAGCAGACTTCCTGTAAGCGGTCTGTACCCGACGGGTGGTCTTCCCTAGTCAGGCAAACTTCTCCACCAAAACTTTTTACTGCAGAAACGATCCTCTCGTCGTCAGTTGCCACAATTACCTGACCTGCATCACTGCGAGCAGCCTGTTCGTACACTCTCTGGACCATGGGTTTACCCCCGATGTCGATCAGAGGTTTACCGGGTAACCGCTTGGATTGATATCGGGCAGGGATAATAACGGTAAAGTTGAGCACCCTTACTTTTCGTCAGTACTCAAGGACCGGGCTTCGGACTCAAGCATGACCGGAATATCGTCCCGAATGGGATAAGCAAGACGATCTGCCTTACAGATTAATTCGTCTGCCTTCCTGTCATATTCAAGGTTCCCTTTGCACAAGGGACAAACGAGAATACTTAATAACTTTTTATCGAGTGCCATGAACTACACCTTAGATTCGTTCGGTATCACATGAAGCGGCGTGACATTCAGTCCTGCCTTGCTGAGCACGGAAGTAATGAACACAGGAGGTAACTCCGCACACACTTCCAAATACCAGAATTCCTGATGCACCAAATCCGGATTCAACAGTCTGCATTTTACCGCATCCTTCTCCGTCATGATGACAGGCAGAGAATCCCCGAAAACCAGCTCTGATAATTGGAATGAATGATGATCCGCAAATGGATGTTCAATAACCTGCCAACCAAGTTCACGCAGCATCTTGAAAAAGCGGCCGGGGTTGGCGATCCCGGCGACCGCATGTACCACCGGTCCGGGACGGCCTGAATTCACCGGCAGCGACTCCTCTGTGGATAGGTTAATGATCGCGGTCGGGACCAGGGTCATGGATTGATACGACACAGGTACTTTTACATCTTCCTTGCCGTTGACAATTACAAAATCGACTTCTTTCAATCTGTCGGGAGGTTCACGTAAAGGCCCTGCCGGCAGACATAAGTTATTCCCCAACCCCTTCTCTCCGTCTATGACTGCAATTTCAACGTCACGGTCAAGATAATAATGTTGCAGGCCGTCGTCACTGATCACCAGGTCACAATCAGCAACTTGCAGCAGATGCCGCACTGCGCTGACCCTGTCCGGATCAACAACGACGGGACAATTCGTTCTGCGAGCAATCATGACGGCTTCGTCGCCGGAAATTTTCGGGTCTGTCTGGGCATCGACCACAAAAGGATACTGCTGAGCGGATCCTCCGTGACCACGAGAAACGATGCCGGGTTTCATTCCCCTGGCAGAAATCTGCTCCGCCAGCCAGATGACCAGCGGTGACTTACCCGTACCCCCTATACTGATGTTCCCTACGATAATCACCGGCACGGATGCCTTCCACGAATTTGAATCACGTTCAATACGCTGTCGTCTTATTCGTCCCAACTGGGCGTAGAGAAAACCCAGGGGTCGCAGCAACTTCACCCAGGTTGCGCCGGAATACCAGGCCTTTAACAGCGGATTAAAATCTTCTGAAAACCAGCGACCCCGGTCAGGCGCAGGGGGAATCGAAACCAGACTCCCAGCCACTTGCTGGACAAAGGCTCCGGGTCGAGGTTTCTCCTGGTCATCTCGATTATAAAAACCGGCGTAAAAACTATTGTTTGATAATAATTCTGTATGGGTGCCCTGCTCAACGATACGTCCATTATCAATAACCAGTATCCGGTCTGCATTTTCAATGGTGGTTAATCTGTGGGCGATAATAAACGTGGTTCTGCCTTTAACCACCGCTTCAAGCGCGGTCTGAATGTAGCGTTCAGATTCGGAATCAAGTGCAGATGTGGCTTCGTCCAGTATCAGAATCGGTGCATCTTTAAGGAACGCCCTGGCAATGGCCAGACGTTGCCGTTGACCGCCGGAGAGTAAAACCCCGTCATCTCCAACCACCGTGTCGAGTCCATCGCGCAACTCCGAAATAAAGTCCCACGCAAAAGCTTTTTTAGCTGCTTCAATAATCTCTCCCTCGCTGCAACTGGCCAGTGAGCCATAAGCAATGTTCCTGCGGATGGTATCGTTGAACAGGGTGACGTTCTGGGTTACCAGGGCGATATGTTGACGTAAATTGGTTAAAGAGAAGGACTCGATCGGCTTTTCATCGAGCAAAATCGTGCCGCTGGTCGGCGCATAGAAAGCAGGGATTAAACTCGCCAATGTACTTTTCCCGCTCCCGGATCGCCCAACCAGTGCAATAGTTTTACCCGGTGTGGCAATAAAGCTGATATCCCTCAAGACCTGGGGGAGATCCTTGCCATAGGAAAACGAAACATTCCTGAACTCGATCCGACCACTGACTGTATCGAGTTCCAAGCTACCCTCGTCTTTCTCAACTTCCTGGTCAAACAAATCAAAAATGTCTTCTGCCGCGGCAAGCCCTTTTTGCACCGTTGCATTGACCTCGGATAGCTGACGAATAGGTTTTGCCAGCAATCCACCCGTGGTGATAAAGGCAACGACACTTCCTGCGCTCATATCAGCCAGCAGAACCGGGTCCAGCACCAGCCAGACAAGCCCCGCTAACGCCGTTGCCACCAGCAATTGAATGACGGGAGTGGAAACCGCTGAAGTGACGACCATTTTCATGGATTGACGTCGGTTGTAATGACTGACTTTGGCAAAGCGTTGACGTTCGTACTCGGTTCCGCCGAAGGTCCTGACCACCCTGTACCCTTGTATAGCCTCTGACGCAACATGCGTAACGTCCCCCATCGAATGCTGGATACGTTCGCTGATCCGGCGGAATCTTCTGCCAGCGAAGCCAACAAGCAACGCGATAAACGGGGCCACGACGAAAAATATCAACGTCAGCTTCCAGTTCAAATAGAGAAGGAATGCCAGATAACCCAGGACAGTGAATCCTTCCCTGATGACGACTCGCAGTGCATCGGTTGCAGCACCGCTTACCTGTGTAACATGGAAGGTCACTTTCGCCACCAGATGACCCATGGCACTCTTGTCGTAAAACCTGCTGGGTAACTTTAATAACTGATCAAACAGCTCGCAGCGTAAATTGTGTATCAGGTTAGTAGATACATAGCTTATAAAGTAGTTGCCAACAAACGTCCCAAGTCCGCGGCATACTACGATGGTGACAATAGCGATCGGAATTATCGTGCGGTTCAGGTGTTCAGGTTGTCCGAAAATTTCTCGCAGAAAAGCGCTGTACTGAGATTGCATAAGCGGGTCAGGGCTCTTCACGGAATCCACAATGTAGCTGATCAACTGCAGGAAGCTGACATTTGACATCGCATAGATAAGAAAGCCAATGATACTGGCAACGAAAGCGCCCCAGTAAGGAAGAACATAAGAAAGCAATCGACCGTATATTTCGATATCTGATTTGTCCTTGAGGGGATGGTCGTCAGTCTTGTTGCTCATGCTATTCGTCTGTCACTGATCGTCAGCGGTATTTTTTGTCGTGATGCTCAACTGGACGAAACCAAGTTGTCCGGCTGCATCCATCGCGGTGACCACTGCCTGGTGTGGCGTCGCGGCATCTGCAGTTATCGTCATCGGCATTGCACTATCGCCACCCGAGACCTTCGTAATGGCAGATTTCAGGTTGGCTAAGTCGCTTTTAATCAATGCGACCTGATTGATTGCAAACTCACCGGAGCGGGTGATTGATATTTCAATCTGTTTGCCTGAAATCCTGGCGAAATGACCACTTGCTTCTGGCAGATCAATCGATATTCGGGTTTCTTTGGTGAAAGTGGTTGAGACCATGAAAAAGATAAGCAACAGAAATACAACATCAATGAGGGGCGTCAGGTTTACTTCCAACTCAGCCCTTCTGCGCCGGGCAAATCTCACCTGCTCGCTACCCGGGCAATCTCTGGTTTTTTGGAATCGGAACCACGCTCCCTGTCTGCATAGAGGACTTCGACCAACTTCAACGCTTCCTGTTCCATACTGATCACCAGGTCGTCCACCTTGCGTTGAAAATAGCGATAGAAAAACAGGCTCGGTATAGCAACGGATAACCCTGCTGCGGTAGTAATCAGTGCTTCAGAAATACCGCCAGCCAAAACCGCCGCATTACCGGCGCCTTCCAGGCGGATAGCACTGAATACTTTAATCATACCAATGACAGTTCCCAGCAGGCCCAACAAAGGAGTAATTGCAGCCACCGTGCCCAGTGTGTTCAGGTAGCGTTCCAGCTCATGCACAACGTGAGAGGCGACCTCTTCGATGCTTTCCTTCATCAGTTCACGGCCACGGCGATGACTGTTTATGCCAGCAGCGAGTATCTGCCCCAGCGGAGAATTACTGCGGAGCTCCCGCAATCGCTTGGTGTCCATTTCGTTGTTTTTAATCGAATTCCACACCTGGGGCAGTAAATTTCTTGGTGCAATCTGGTCATGCCGAAGCGTCCAGAAACGTTCGGTACAAATAGCGGCGGAGACAATTGAGCACAAAATAATCGGGAACATCAGCCAACCACCCGCCTGGACCATTTCAAACACTCGCTTTCCACTCCTGCTCAATCAAATGCGGATACTCTAACATAAACGGCCTGATTTTCAGCCTAATATTCGGGCGTACGTGGCAGAAATATTCAATGAAATCAATACATTCCATCAGCATAGGGCATTTACTCACCGCCCTGAAAATTCAAGGTTTGACCCCTTTAGGGTCAGGCAACTGTCTGGTTGTCATACAGCACTCCAATTTGACTGCCGGACAAGCCAAGTTCCTGTGCCAAAATTTCATCCGTGTGCTGGCCTAATATTGGTGCAGCCATCGCATCAAGATTTTCAATACTGGAAAACCTGATGGGTGAAGCCGGTGCCAGATACTCTCCGATCCCCGGCTGATTGACCATTGAAAAAAGCGGATTTGCAAGGGAACAGTCAACATCGTTTTCCACCATCTGCTTAAAGCTTCTGTAGGGTCCATAACATACGCCGTGCTGATCAAACAAAGCCGAAATCTGGGCATAGTCGTGGCGCAGAAACCATGGCTCTATCAATTCGGCAATGGCATGCCTCGCTTTAAACCGCTCTCCTTCCTGGTTTAAATCCACCATCAGCCGGGCTTCCAGCTCAGCAATCGCCCGCGCCAGGTTCATCGATGCCAGGATCGCCTGCCATTGTTTGGGGGTGAGCCCGACGATCATCACCCGTTCTTTATCCCTGGTGAGGAAGTCGCGGCCAAAAGCACCATAGAGATAATTGCCGACTTTTCCCCTGTCCTGGTGGTTAACGGCAACTTCAGCGATGTTTCCAAGATGTCCTGTAATAGCGAGCGCCACATCCTTCAGGGCAATTTTCACTAGCTGGCCTTCGTCTTTTATCCTTCGGTAGCGTTCAGCTGCCAGCAGCGCAACCGCTGCCATCTGCCCGGTAATGTTGTCCCAGGCGGGTAGCAGGTAGTTAGCGGGGTCATCGCTATCCGCCTTCCCGTTGGCGTTGGCAAAACCCACCGCACAGTTGACGGTGTAATCCAGTGCGGAACCGCCCTTCCTGTCTCCGAGTATATTGATATAAATCAGGTCTTCGCGTTTGCTCTTTAATTTATCAAAGGACAGCCAGCCACGTTCGGGGAAGTTGGTCAGGAAAATACCCCGGTCAGGTCCATCGCGGCTGATCAGGGCAGTTAACAGTTCCCTGCCTTCAGGTTTCCTGATATCCACGGCGATGGAGCGCTTTCCCTTGTTCATGCCCGCCCAGAAAAGACTGTTGCCGTCACGGGTCACCGGCCAGCGCCGATAATCCAGACCACCACCGATTGGATCGAAGCGGATAACGTCTGCGCCCAACTGGGCCAGGGTCATTCCGCCGAGTGGTGCGGCAACAAACGCGCTGCCTTCAACGATACTGAGACCTTCAAGTATTCCTGCCAATCGCCCTTTTCACCTCTTCTTATCCCAGGGAGCTTCTGATCAGATATTCAATATCTCTGGCCTGCAGAGGTTCCCTAGGCAAGCAGCGCTGCCAGATTCCAATCAAGCACCTTGATGTTTTCATCGCCTTGTGCCTGTTCCGGCGCTTCCGGTCCCCGGGTCGCAAATACCTCAACGTGAATTTTGGCCAGGCCAAACGAGTCGGCGGGCAGGACTTCTTCCACATGCACAACGGTATTCAGGATATCGTATTCAAACACGGGCGCAACATGGTCACACTTGTACCAGGCGAGGATGGTAATAATATTCGGAAAGGCGAGACTAAGGTGAGCAGCCGCGATGGAGATTGTGTGCCCCCCATAAACCAGGCGCTTCCCATAGACAGACCGATCGGCATCCGTGTGTGTCATCGCCATATTTAAGGTCATGCGAACCAGTTCCGTCGCTAGTGTCACGGTATCCCGGTGCTCAATCTCGAATCTATCGCCGGACTGATAATCAGCAAAGTGTTTACCGGTCAGGATGCCCCGAAAATGGTCATAGTCCCATTCCGGGATAGCGGAGACGAGCCTGCTGTCCGGGATGTCTTCCCGCATTCGCTCAAAACTATCATTACAACCCGTATCGGCGTTTGGATCCCGGCAGGGGATCATTGGACACCGCCAGAACAGGAGAACCGTTTCGCCTGTCTGATTGGTGACGTGTACTTCCAAGGCAGCCATGCCGGATGCGGCCCTGTTTTCCTTCACACGGTTCTGACGCAGCGCGACTACCCGCGTTGTGGTCTTCAGGGTGTCCCCGACAAAGACAGGGCGGTGAAAATGCAGCCCCCGATAAAACAGGTTGCCCATGACCCGCTGGGACGGGATGGTGCTCTGGCCGATGGCGACATTACATACAAGCGCTGGATTAACAAGGGCCTTAGCGTGACCGGTTACCCTGGCGCTCAATTCCAGATCCAGCGGCAGTCTTGATCGATCGGCAAACAGTGCCTGATGAATTGCCGTATGCCCCTCGGTCAGGGTTAGAGCTGGAACGTCATTAAACTCATCGCCGACCGACAAGTCTTCAAAATATGGTGCTTTCTTCATTTACTGGGAGCGCCCCCTGGCAGTGATAGGCCACAATTCTTCAACCACTCCGTTTCTCACCGGATAATAATAATCATACAGGTTTACGGTCGGATCGCAGTGAGGTGTCAGCATGGGTAACTTGTCACCCAGGCTAATTTCCCGGGACGGATTTGTTAGTTGAATGATGCCATGTTCATCCCCGCCCCAGTGATAGATTACGCCTTCGACATCCCTGAATTCCGGTACCATCTTGTCGGAGGCAAAGGATTTGAACCCGGCATCAATTGTAATAAGCCGCTGTTGCGGTTTGCTGATCGCAGTGACCAGGACGAACAGCGACGGCTCGAAATCCTCAAAGCGCGGGCTATCCTCACCGCCGATTTCCCGGTATTCGATGTCCATGAATATATAGGATCCGGCCTGCAGCTCGGTCATCAATCCAAGCCCGGGTTCAATATTAAACGTACCTGTGCCACCGCCGGAAAAGGTGGGCACTGCGATCCCGGCTTCTTCAAATAGAGTTTTCGTTTCACCCCCCCTGGCCATGATGTGATTATATTTTGCGCGACGATTCTCGAATCCGTCGATGTGCATGCAGTTACCGGCGTACATTTGCAGTCCATTTAGTTTCAAGTTGCTGCAATTGGCGGTGAGGTGTTTACCCAGTAGTAATGCGGGCTCACCCGTTTCAATTCCAGTACGACCCATTCCCGGATCGAGATCGATTAAAACGTTCAATTGGATGCTGGACCGCTTTGCCGCTTCATTAAAAAGATTTGCGACCTCAATGTCATCGACAACTATCTGCAAATTCGGATTGTTAACCCCAAGTTTTATAACGCGATTGATTTTCTCCGGTGTTACCACAGGTGAAGTAATCAGAATTTCGGAAACTCCATTAGCCTGCATGACTTCAGCCTCGCTTATGGTCGCTGTACAGACTCCTATCGCTCCTGCGGCAATCTGTTTGCGCGCGATGATGGGGCATTTGTGCATTTTAGTGTGACACCTGAGGCCAATGTTATTGGCATGCAAGTAGGTTTGCATCTTGTGGAGATTTTTCTCGAATAGATCAAGGTCAATGATTAACGCCGGTGTAGGCACGTCTTTGATTGGAACAGGCTCGCTCAGCTGCACCGGCTCAGCGGGTGCGGCGATGATCGAATCGTCAATGAACTCCTGCAGTGTCAGCATGGAAATCTTTGCCCTAGTCACAATCCGGGTTAGTGCACTCCAGGTCTTTTTCAATCTGCAGTGTAACGTGATGGATATTGAATCTTTCCTTCAGGGAAGAACCGATTGCGGCGTACCCGTCTTCCGAATCCCACAGGGTATTTTCCGGCATCACCAGGTGGGCGGTCAGGCAATTTTCATAGGTACTCATTGCCCAGATATGCAGATCATGAACCTGGCTGACCCCGGTAATCTCCTGCAGAAATCGATGCACAGCGCCGCGATCAATCCCCTGGGGAACAGCATCAAGGATCAAACTAACCGAATCACGCAGCAATCCCCATGTCCCGGCTAAAATCACAAAAACAATCAACAATCCCACCATGGGGTCGATCCATAGCCAACCGGTAAAATAGATGATTATCGCAGCGACAACCACACCGGCCGATATCAGGGCATCGTACGCCAGATGCAGGAAAGCGCCTCTGAGATTTAGATCACTTTTCCTGCCCTTCACAAACAGCATCGCCGTACCGGCATTTACGACGATACCGATACCGGCAACTATCATCATCGCAATTTCCCCAACGGGGGATGGTGAGAGAAACTTTTCAAAGGATTCAAAAGCAATATACAGTGCTGCAAACACAAGTATTATGGAGTTAATGATGGCGGCCAATATTGTTGTTCGCCGGTAGCCATAGCTATACAAATCATTGGCCTTTTTGCTGGCGAGATAAGTCGCCCCCCAGGCCAGCAGCAATCCCAATACGTCACACAAATTGTGCCCTGCGTCCCCCAACAAGCTCACTGAGTTTGCGATAACCGCATAGACAGCCTCAAACACAGTGAACAGCAAGTTAGCGGTAACAGCTATGATGAAACTCAGGTTAACATTCTTAAGATTCATGCCATGATCATGCTCATGATGAGAATCGACAGAATGATTGTGGCCTGCATGACTGTGCATAATGATAATCGTCGCCCCTGAATCAGGTACAAGGTCAATAGTTTTTTACTGGTGAACGTCTGACTAAGGTCGGTATGCCGCACTACAATTTCCGCCATAACCGCGTCAGAGCCGTACTCGAAATTTGTTAACTTACAGCAGGTTAATAATTTTTCTGCCTGCGCCACTTCCTTGCTCTGACAAAAAAGTCCTCTTAATCAGACGTTCACTAGATCCGCAACATAATCTGCTATTGCCATGGAAGAAGTCAATCCAGGGGATTCAATGCCAAAGAGTTGAACCAGACCTGCAATGCCATGAACATTTTCTCCCTGGATGACAAAATCTGCAGGCGGGTCTCCCGGTCCTTGCAATTTAGGCCTGATGCCCACATAGCCTGGAATAAGTTTGTCATCTGCCAAACCAGGATAATATCGTCGTACAGCCTCGTAATAATCATCCAGCCTATCCATCGAAACCGAATAATCTTCCGTTTCAATGTATTCAGTGTCAGGACCAAATTTTACCTGGCCACCCAGGTCAATCGTTGCATGAATACCGAGACCAGTCTCGAACTTATCCGGTACAGGATAGATAAGGTGGTTGAACGGACTTGGCGATGCTAGGGTAAAATAGCTACCTTTACAGTAGTGCAATTGAGGAATCATTTTCCGGTTCATGCCTTCAATAACGGCTGCCAGTTTTTGAGCGCCCAGACCTGCTGAATTCACCAGCACTTTGCAGGAGAACTCATAAGCTTCTCCCTGCACACGGCACTGCAAGACAAACCTGTTCCTCTTTATTTCGACGGAGGTAACCTGGGTTTCTCCCACGAAGTTACCACCCTGGTACTCAATATCTGCAAGATAGGCGGTCATCAGGGCATGGGTACTAACGATTCCCGTGGAGGGGGAAAACAACCCAAGAGTTGCACTTACCTGGGGTTCTCTTTCACCTATCATCTGCCTGGACCAATATTCAAGATCGTCAACACCGTTGAGCCGGGCTTTTTCAAGGATCTCCTCAAGCGCCGATTCCTCTTCGGTTGCGGTCGCTACAATCAGCTTGCCACAGCGCCTGACGGCTACATGCCGATTGGCGCAATAGTCATACAGCTGTCGATTACCCGTGACACAGAGTGTCGCCTTGAGCGAACCGGACAGATAATAGATCCCGGCATGAACAACTTCACTGTTGCGACTGCTGATACCTTGCCCATATTGCTCCTGGCAATCGAGCACCAGCAGATCTGACTGAGGAGAAGCGAGGCGTCTGCCGATGGCCAGACCGACGACACCCGCACCGATAATGCAGGTATCAACATGATCCACTGGAAACTACCATCTCTATTTTGCTGGAGTACATAATAAATGCCCGTCAAAAACACAAACTTTGGAAGGACCGCTGAGAAATATTCCAGGCAGCAATTCGGCTTCCACACCAAGTGTACTATGGATCCTTGCCTGAATAGTTGGCCAGATTTTGCTATCTTGTTGTTGGTGCGTGAAGCGAATGATGTCTGAACAAAGTCAACCCAATACCAACTCGACACCCGACAATCTGCAAACACGAAACTTGTTGATTGTAAGCGGAGTGGTCGATCTAGGCCTTGGCCTCCTGAAAATTATAATCGGCTGGCTTGCCAACTCCCATGCACTCATTGCCGACGGTATTCATTCCTTTTCAGATCTTGCGACTGATATCATGGTGTGGTTTTTAAATCGCCTCGGTACAGAAGCGCCGGATGATGACCACCCCTATGGTCATGCACGATTTGAAACGCTGGGAGCGCTGATACTCGGCACCTTGCTCATTCTTGTTGCCACTGTGCTGGTGTATGACAGCGTACTTCGCCTGATTGACATAGATTTGATTGTCACACCAACCTGGCCCGCACTGGTCGCTGCAGCGATTTCCATCGCAGCTAAAGAATGGCTGTATCAGATCACCCGGGGCCTGGGTGAAAAAATACAATCCAATCTTTTACTCGCCAATGCATGGCACCATCGCAGCGATGCCTTGTCCTCCATCATCGTACTGCTAGGTGTTGGCGGTGCAATACTCGGAGTTGCCTGGCTGGAAATGATCGCGGCGATGGGCGTCGCTTTCATGATCGCTCTTATTGGTTGGAAACTAGCCAGGGAGAGTATCGAGGAATTGGTGGATACTGCACTGTCAAAAAATTATGTGGCAAATATCCAGGAAACCATTGAAAAAACAGACGGAGTTCGCGGCGTCCACAGCTTGAGAACGCGCAGCATGGGATCTGCCGTCATACTCGATATTCACCTGCAGGTTGACCCAGCCATCAGCGTTTCAGAAGGCCACCATATTGGCGATTGGGTGAGCCTGCAGCTGGAAAAAAAATTCCAGGAAATCAGTGACATTACTGTTCATATTGATGCCGAGGACGATGCAGAAGGCACGCTCAATGTCATGCCACCGCTCAGAAACGAGGTTAAAACAGCATTATTGACGGTCTGGCAGGATCACCTGCGTGAGCAAGACATACAGAAACTCACCTTGCATTACCTGGATAACGTCATCAACGTTGAAATTTTTCTCGAGGAAGATCCCGCCAGGAACAGGCAAAACCTGAAAGCAGATCTCATTTTGGCTGCCAGCACTCTACCCTGGCTGGGTGAAGTGCTGATCTGGTATAAATGACCGGGTTTAATGAGGCCGGACCTAAAAGCCAAGTGCGAATTGTTTTTCCCCGACTTTGGGCACGTTCTCTTGTAAAGAAGGCCCTGGTAAAAAAGATCGTGTAGCAGGCTGTTCCATCACCAGCATCATTCGCAGATGGTGACACACGACACGCCCGGTCTTCTGTTTCTGTTTCGAACGGCGCATACGCTTTGCAGCCCGCATCGCCATTTTCGAGTGATCCATACCGAATTCCCTGACAGTCATTTCTGTGTACATTCGACTACCCGTGTATACTGTATATAAAACCAGTATACTGGTCACTGGATATATGTACAGTAAAATAAACGCCCCTGAAGCGTTCAAGCCAGGGAAAATGCAAGCCCATCGCCTTGTCTTTGCACTGAGACCCTGTCGCCGGTCTTGAAAACACCCGAC
>JACZXW010000124.1 GCA_022571415.1 Pseudomonadota bacterium | reverse complement strand
AACAGTTGATGGACGAAGCCACAGCACGCTATGACATCGAACAAGGACAGCTTACCCTGCATCAGGATCGCGGTTCACCGATGATTGCGCACGGTTATCTGGATCTCATGCGTGAACTGGATGTGACCTGCAGTCACAGCCGCCCACGGGTGAGCAATGACAACCCGTTTAGTGAGAGCCAGTTCAAAACCCAAAAGTATCAACCGGACTATCCGGGCCGCTTTACAGATGCATCACATGCCCGCCGGTGGTGTGAATCTTACTTTGAGTGGTATAACTTCGAGCATCATCACAGTGGTCTGGCGGGTTTTACCCCGGAACAGGTTTTTACCGGACGTTATCATGAGGTTGCCGCACAAAAACAACGCACACTTGACGACCGTTATGAACGCAACCCCGAGCGTTTTGTACGTGGCCGACCCGCTATACCGATGCCGCCCAAGACGGTCGCCATCAATCCGGTTACTGGTTTGGATGATGAGCTGATAGTTGATGATCGTGTTAATTTCCCAACGCTGGCAGCTGCGGGTTATGTGAAATAGATGTTATCTTTGAAATGACTGTCCATATGAGGTTGACACCTTCCGACTGCGGCAGTCAAATAATAAAGCAGATGTACGAGCAAGTTATCAGAGTACATAAAATCCACAATTTTCCATGTAGCAAAACCGATAGTGAAAGCCGGTAAACTAGCATAGGGCCATACAATATTCATGCAAGCAACCAGCGCCAGACTTTCCCCAATTGCGTGCTCCTGTAACGCAAATTTGCGTAATTAAATTGCAACGAAGCGGATTTCAATATTCAGTAACTAACTTCAAAATGATCCCATTAGAAAAATCACCCACAAAAAATCTAACAATCCCTCAAGCCCCTGATAAACAGTGCCCTGCAGAGGATTTGAGTAGGTTCGTAACAAAAACAACAGAAATGTGCTGCATTCACCTGGAAATTGCGTAGACTGTGGCCTTCAGCTGCTTATCTTTTCCATCTAAAAAATTCGTAAATGAGGGGTACTGTTTCGTGAAAAACACTATTCGATTGGCTTTTTGTGCTCTGATCGCCACCTTCGCCAGCGCTATTAACGCAGGCGAACGCGTCGGTGACTTCGCACTGATCGATCATCTGGGCGCCTTCCACAGCATGACCTGGTACGACGACCATGAAGCTATTGTGATCCTGCCACAGGCTAACGGAGCCACCGATCAAGCCGCCCTCGAAAGCTTTATTTCCTTGCAGGCAAAATACCAGGAGCAGGGCGTCGTCTTCTTCCTGATGAACCCTGGTCTGCAGGATGATCGTAAAGCAGTTCAACAAGAAGCCATAGCTACAGGGATTGAGCTGCCCATCCTGATGGATGATGCCCAGCTGGTCACGGAAATGTTGGGTATCACGAAAATGGACGAAGCCGTCGTCTACGATCCGGCTTCCTTCGAAGTCCTCTATCGTGGTCCGGTGCAGGAGCAGATGGAGCAGGTGCTGCAACAGGTTCTCGATGGCGACAGAGTTGAGCTGGTAAGCGTTGCTGCCGCAGGCACCGAAATCGAGTTTGCCACCGCTGCTGCCCATGCCAATCTCTCCTATGAGAATGATATCGCGCCAATCATCGCGGAAAACTGCGCCAATTGTCACCGTGAAGGCGGTATCGCGCCTTTCGCCATGGACAGCAACCTGGCGGTTCAGGGCTGGTCACCGATGATTCGTGAAGTGGTTTTGACCAAGCGCATGCCGCCGGGTCAGGTAGACAATAAAGTCGGCTACAAGATGAAAAACGAAATGAACCTCAGCGATCTGGAGATGCAGAAGCTGGTGCGCTGGGTCAACGCCGGCTCCATAGTAGACAGCGAAAACGATCCACTGACGCAGTTGGTATGGCCGGATACCAAGTGGTCATTGGGTGAGCCTGATCTCATCGTGAAGATCCCCCCACAAACTGTCCCGGCTACTGGCATAGTTGATTACCTCAACATCCCGGTCGATCTAAACCTTAAAGAAGATCGATGGGTAAGAGGTAGTGAAGTCGCACCCGGGGCCCCGGCCGTACTGCACCATATCATCACCACGGTGGTCCCACCTGAAGGCCGGCCTGATTTCCAGGCAATTCTGATGGAAATTCTCGATGGGCTGCCGGAAGAAAAGTCACTGGCTATCCGCACCCAACTTTTCAAGGCTATCGCTGCCGGCGAACAGCCTGACATCGGCGCGATCTTCAGGGAAATTCCTGACATTGATGTGGGTGTATTCCTGGGAGGCGGCAACGGCGACTCGGCTTCGATTGCCGGCTACGCGCCTGGCAACAATATCAACCTTAACCCCGAGGGTGTAGGTGGTTTACTGAAAGCCGGTTCAACCCTGAGCCTACAAATGCACTACACCACTTCAGGCAAGGAAACTACGGATGCCACAGAAATCGGCATCTATTTCTACCCTGAAGGTGTGGTTCCCAAAGAGCGTATGTCCGGCGGTGTTGGCAATGCCTTCACTATCGCTATTCCGGCGCAGGCGAAAGATCATGAGATGGAACTCGTCACTCTGGTGCGCGAGGAGGCCGATATCTACAGCCTGATGCCGCACATGCACTTCCGTGGCAAGCGTATGAAGTTCACCGCCCGCTATCCTGATGGCACTGAGGAATTGCTGCTGTCGGTTCCAGCGTATTCCTTCAACTGGCAGCTCTCCCACGAGTTCGAAGAACCTCTTAGAGTCCCAGCCGGCACCAAGATCATCGCCGTTGGCGCCTTCGATAACTCTTCACAGAATGCCTTCAACCCCGATCCAAACTCGGAAGTGACTTGGGGCGAGCAGAGCTGGGAAGAAATGTTCATGGGGTTTTACCAATGGAAAAACGTCGATCAGAGCGGTTCCGACTAAGACCCGCTGGATCTGAAGTAACAGCCAGGGTGAGTTCAGCGATGGACTCAGTCAACTCTTTGGATTGGTTACTGCTGCCTCGGAGGTGGCGGGGTCCAGTCACAGCCTTCGCATTCGGGTGAGACATTGTTCTGGTCGAGGACTTCGAAGATGAAATCGCGCCAGACTTCGTTGGGTTGCCAGACGGTGTTCATATCGGCTTTGGCATCGGCGATAGAAATATCGTTATATAATACGCGGTAAAGAAAACTGAAGGCCGTGGCGCGGGCGTTTACCTGGCAATGGAGCAGGGTTTTCTTGCCGGTGTTGCGTCGCATGGAATCGGCGAAGGCGTAAAAGTCGTCCGGCAGGGGATTGTCGAAGGCTACGGGCACATGCATGTATTCCATGCCCAGCCCCTTCACCAGCTGATCCACATCGGCGAGCGCGTTGTTGTTATTGGTGAAGGCGATGTAGACGATGCGTTCAAAACCAGAGTCCGCCAACAATTGAAACTGCTCCCGGGTGGGTTGGCCGGCGCTGGCGAAGGTGTCGCTATACTGTCGAAAATTGGTGATCTCGGCCAGAGCAGGATCAACCTCCTCCACGGCGTAAACGGCCGAAGACAGCAACGCGGCGCCGATCAAAGGCGCTAGAATTTTCCCTATGAACATTTCGAACCTCATTCCGATGGCTGTTGATGCCATCTGACTATAACAGACGAATCCGCAATCACTCTATCGAATTTGCCTGCAAGGCAGGATCACATGGGATTGGATTAGACGGCATTGATTCAAGATTATTTATTGGTTTCATGCATCCAAATAGCTTCTACCGCTCATCATAGAAGAAACAACCAAGTAAATGAGGCACTAAAGATGGACGGAATAGTTATCGGATTCACGGCGGTTATATTAAGTATAGGTGTATTGCCTCTTAGTCTCTTGTTTTTTATACATAAAATTAAGACTAAGAAGATGGATACGCTGATAAAGATCGTCGAGCTGGGCGGAAACGTCGATCCCGATATGATGAAAATGTTGAGCGAAGGCGGCGGTAATTACAAGACTGACTACAAAATCGGCATGATCTGGTTGGCACTTGGCGTGCCTATAACTCTGGGCATCTGGTTTGAAAGCGGGTACCAGGAAGCAGTTTTCGGTACAATTGCTATCTTCATCGGCATCGCGTTTCTGATATCCGGGAAATACCGCTTGCGGGAATCTTCTTGAGAGAGACTGGATTTTAGTCAGTTTGAATGACGAGAGCTCATTAATTCGGCGCGCTGTTGCGCTGCATGACAATGATGCATTTTCTACCCTGGTGAAAATGCACCAGGGTAGAGTGCGGGCATTCCTGGTAAGACTCTGCAAGCAATACGATGTTGCAGATGATCTGGCACAGGAAACATTCATCAATGCCTTTCGCAAGCTGAGTAGCTACAAAGGCAGCGGGTGTTTTTCGGGATGGTTGTATCGCATCGCCTATCATTGCTTTCTGCAACATCGACGCAGTGTCAGCCGGCGTCTGCAAGTGACCGATGACTATAGCGGACAACTTGAAGTACTAAGCGACAGCTATGATTCAATTTCTACCGAGCAGATGGATATGGAACAGGCCCTGGCCCAGCTCAAACCAGATGAAACCGCGACGATCACCCTGTGCCACAGTTATGGTTTCTCACACCAGGAAGTATCGGACATTCTGAAGATGCCCCTGGGGAGCGTGAAGTCAAATATCAGCCGTGGTAAGACCAAATTGCGCAAAATACTGACCAGGGAAAGCACCCAGGAACAAAGATTGGAGAAAGCTTCGTGAACAACAACTCAGGTTTTGATCCCCTGGACCGCATGCTTGCACAACCGGCCCTGATTGCGGATAAAGGCTTCAGCGAGCGCGTTGGCAGCAAATTGGGAACCGGCATTTCACTGCGCGACAAACTCTTTGCAGGGGCGGGAGTTTTCTGGCTGACTCTGATCGTTGCCGTGGTCTCACCACAGGCAGTCTATGAAGACCTGTATAGTCTGGCCGCGATGGTGGATTTCTCAGAACAGCTCAATCTCCTGAGCACGCAGATTCGCTCGATTGACTATACGAGTTTGCAATCGATGGATTACACAGTCTTGCAATCATCCAGCATCGGCCTGCTGGTTGCGGCGATGTCGATTGCCGCCGTATTTAGCCTGCTGTCGAGAAATTAAAAGAGAAAACCACGGCGGTAACTTTCCCATTGGCGGATTTTCTTAAACCTTGCTCGGAAGCTCCCTAAACCGACCCCCACTTCAGGAAGTTCATAAACTCCCGCCGCGTCTTCGGGCCATGAGTTAAAAAAGATGGCTGTGGATCTTGCTGGTACGCCAGCTTTTCCGAGGCGACAAAGTCATTCGCAGTCAGCGCGCGAATTTCAGCCTGATCGATCTGGTAGGGAATAGCGGCGTTCAGTCCAAACACCTTACGTCGCATTAGCGGGGAAATTGCGCTGTAGTTATATCGATCCTGAAACTCCTGTGAAATCTGAAAGGTTCTGAAAGCCTGAATCTGATCCTGGGGTGATCCGTACCAGATAGAGTCCGTACCCCACAGCACATTGTCCTCGCCGATGTACTTGAACAACTTGCCGAGGGCATGGGCGGCATTATCCGGGTCTCGCATCAAAAAGCGCCAGGTGGATCCCAATTCCGCGTAGACGTTGGAATTTGGTG